>DATGFU010000337.1:0-1818 GCA_035308865.1 Allostellaceae bacterium
GAGCCGGTCATGGGCGCGGGCGGCGTGATCGTGCCGCCCAAGGGCTATTTCCCCAAGATCCAGGCGGTGCTGAACAAGCATGACATCCTGCTGATCGCCGACGAGGTGATCTGCGGCTTCGGGCGCACCGGCGAATGGTTCGGCTCCCACGCCTACGGGATCGAGCCCGACCTGATGTCGCTCGCGAAGGGCATCACCTCGGGCTACGTGCCGCTGTCGGCGGTCATGATCGGCGACCGTGTGGCCGACCTGCTGATCGACCAAGGCGGCGAGTTCTTCCATGGCTTCACCTATTCCGGCCATCCGGTGTCCTGCGCGGTGGCGCTCGCCAATCTCGACATCATCGAGCGCGAGAACCTGGTGGAGCGCGCCCGAACCCAGGGCGCACGCCTGCTCTCAGCGCTCCGCGAGGCGCTGGGCGATCACCCGCTGGTCGGCGAGATCCGCGGCAAGGGCCTGATCGGCGCGATCGAGCTGGTGCAGGACAAGGCGAAGCGGCAGTTCTACCCGTCGGATGCTGGGGTCGGCATGATCTGCCGCAACCACTGCTTCGCGAGCGGCCTCATCATGCGGGCCGTCCGCGACAGCATGGTGTTCGCGCCGCCGCTGGTGATCGGCGACGGCGATATCGAGGAGTTCGTCAGCCTCGCCAGGAAGGCGGTCGATCTCACCTGGCGGGATCTGCGCGCGACGGCGTGAGGAATGGCGGATTGCGCTTCGCTTATCCGCCCTACGGCGTCGGTGCGTAGGGCGGAATAGCGCAGCGTATTCCGCCGGTCATGCCGGCCGGTAGTGGCTCTTCATCAGCGCGATGGCGGCATCGACGTTGTGGACGAGCCGATCGTCGGTGGCGACCACCGTCGGATCGAGCAGGCAGCGCAGGTGCAGGTCGCTCTTGATCAGGGCGAGGAACTGACGGGCCGCCTCGTCGGGATCCGGGACGTGTAAGGCGCCCGTGGCATTGCAGCGTTCAAGCGCTGCAGCAAAGATGTCGAGGATCTCGCTCCGTCCGGCGCTGAAGATGAGGCCGCCCAGCTCGGGAAACCGCTGGACCTCGCCAATCACGACCCGGATGAGCGTGAGCGCATCCGGATGGGTGATCGACCGCAGGAAATGGAGCCCGGCGCGGCGGAGACTCTCGATCGCATCGAGATCGGGCGTGGCAGCGATGCTGCGGATCGGCTCGGTCAGCTCGCGGCGGCCGCGGCGGACCATCTCGATGAACAGCGCGTCCTTGCCTTCGAAATAGGCATAGAGCGTGGCCTTGGACACGCCGGCGCAGCGGGCGACCGCATCCATCGTGGCGGCCGCATAGCCCTGCTCCAGGAAGACAGACCGGGCCGCGGCCAGAATCTGGCCGAGCTTGCCGCCGTCATCCTCGCCTGCCGCCGCCCGCGTCATTTTTCCTCATTGCGACAAAACTAAACTGTTCAGTTTTCTTCTAGACAGGTCATGGTCGGGAGTCTATAGGCTCTCGCAATAAACTGAACCGTTTAGTTTTTAAGAGCGGACGCGGCCGAAGCGTACGGGGACAGAGCATGGCGACGCAGGAAAACACGGACGAAACGGCGGTCTCCAATGGACGCCGGAAGAGCGGCGTGCCGCGGCTCGTCTTCATGGTCGTGGTCGCGGCGCTCATGCTGGGCGGCGGGGCCTACTGGCTGCTGACGCGGGGCACCGAGAGCACCGACGACGCCTACACCGACGGCGACGCCGTCACCATCGCGCCGAAGATCGCCGGCTACGTGACCGCACTCCCGATCGACGACAATGTCCGCGTGAAGGCGGGCCAGCTGCTCGTCGAGATCGACCCGCGCG
>DATGFU010000338.1:0-4828 GCA_035308865.1 Allostellaceae bacterium
CCGCTGAAGCCGGCCCCGGTCGACGCCAACCGGCTGATCGCGGGGATGACCGAGCTGCTGCGGCGCACGCTGACCTCGGCGATCGAGTTCGAGACCGTGCTCGTCGGCGGTCAATGGCGGACCTTCGTCGATGCCAACCAGCTGGAAAGCGCCATCGTGAACCTGGCGGTGAACGCCCGCGACGCCATGCCGGACGGCGGCAAGCTCACGATCGAGACGGTGACGGCGCATCTGGACGATCGCTACGCCACCCGGCACGAGGAGGTCCGGCCGGGCCAGTACCTGCAGATCGCCGTCACGGACACCGGCTGCGGCATGAGCCCGGAGGTCGCAGCACGCGCCTTCGACCCGTTCTTCACGACCAAACCGTCCGGCAAGGGCACCGGGCTGGGCCTGTCGCAGGTCTTCGGGTTCGTCAAGCAATCGGGCGGGCACGTGAAGATCTATTCGGAGCCGGGGCAGGGAACGACGGTCAAGCTCTACCTGCCCCGCTACATGGGCGAGGTCGCGGAGACGGAGGCCGAGGCGGCCGAGGCGGACCTGCCGCCGGGCACGAACCAGGATATCGTCCTGGTCGTCGAGGACGACGAGTGGGTCTGCCACTTCACCGCGGAATCGCTGCGCGAGCTCGGCTATGCCGTGCTCGCCGCGGACGGCCCGGCCAAGGCGCTCCGGCTGCTCGACGAGACCGATGGGGTGAGGCTTCTCCTGACCGACATCGTGATGCCGGAAATGAACGGACGGCAGCTCGCCGAGGCCGCCGTGCGCCGCCGGCCCGACCTCAGGGTGCTCTACTTCACCGGCTTCACGCGCAACGCCATCGTCCATAACGGCATGCTCGATCCCGGCATCAATCTCCTCACCAAGCCGTTCACGATGGAGCAGCTGGCCCTCAAGGTGCGCGAGGCCCTGGACGGGGCGGAGGGATAGACGAAGCGCGTTCCCCGCCCCCGTCTCGTCGATCCGCAGATGACGCAGATGGCCGCAGATTCTCGGGCGCCACGCGCACCATCAAGGGAATGGTCTCTAACGTCAGCCCGATGGTCGAAGTGCCCGGAGCATGTTGCAGAACAGCGCGCCTTGTTCGATCGCATCGTCCAGGGCGATGTGGGTGTGGGGCAGAGGATCGAACCAGCTGCGCGGCATGTTGCGCTTCGTGGCGGCACGATAATCGCCGCCGAGCACGGCCATGGCGAGGGTCTTCATGTCCAAGGCGGAATGCGAGAATGGACTCTTCCCAACAAACGTAATGAGATACCAGTAGATGAACATGAAGTCGTAGGTTGCCGGATACGCCACAAGCACCGGCTTACCGGGCAATGTTTCTAGCCAGGCGAAATAGTCACGCATAGCCTCGGAAGGTGGTCGGCAGTCTCTCCGGCAAGCCGTCCAGGCCTCCGGATTGCGCGACCACCAAGCCATCGTGTCAGGATGGCCGGAAGCACCAGCCAGGAGCTCCAGATTGGCTGAGAACGTGCCGATCAAGGTCTTGTCCGCCAGATAGGCGGCAGAGGCAAAGCTCAGCATCGAATGCGGACCCGGAATCGGTCCATCGGCCTCGACATCGGTGCTGACGTAAATCTCGGGCTGCACCATGAGCCCCATCATACTGCAATTCGGTAAAGGAGCCGCAGCGTCTCGGGCGGTAATGCGATGTGCATCCCACATTGTATTATAGTCCATCCGCAGATGACGCAGGTTCCTGAGCGCCGAATCTGCGGCCATCTGCGTCATCTGCGGATTGACTGCGCTGCGCCGAGCAGCCCTACTCGCCGACCTCCACCAGCTCCGCCTCGCGCTCCCGCTGCCGCTGCTGGCGGGTCCACAGCGCCCAGTAGGGGCCCTCGGCGCGCAACAGCGCCTCGTGGCGGCCGCGTTCGACGATCCGGCCGCGCTCCAGCACGATGATCTCGTCGGCATCGACCACGGTAGACAGCCGATGGGCGATGACGATGGCGGTGCGGTCGGCGGCGATCTCGCGCAGGCTCGCCTGGATCTCGCGCTCGGTATGGCTGTCGAGCGCGCTGGTGGCCTCGTCGAAGACCAGGATCTGCGGGTGCTTCAGGATCACGCGGGCGATCGCCACGCGCTGCTTCTCGCCGCCCGAGAGCTTGAGGCCGCGCTCGCCGACGCGCGTCTTGTAGCCGTCGGGCAGGCTCGCGACGAAGTCGTGGAGCTGAGCGTGGCGGGCGGCCTCCTCGACCTCCTCGCGCGTCGCCTCGGGCCGCCCGTAGAGGATGTTGTAGTAGATCGTGTCGTTGAAGAGGACGGTATCCTGCGGCACCACGCCGATGGCGCGGCGGAGACTGTCCTGAGTCACGTCGCGGATGTCCTGCCCGTCGATCGTGATGGCGCCCTCGGCCACGTCGTAGAAGCGGAAGAGCAGCCGCGAGATCGTCGACTTGCCGCTGCCGGTGGGGCCGACGATCGCCACGGTGGAGCGCGGCGGCACGGTGAAGGAGACGTCGTCGAGGATAGTGCGCCGCCAGTCATAGGCGAAGGAGACGCGCTCGAAGCGCACGCTGCCGTCGCTGACCTTGAGCGCCGGCGCAAGCGGCTTGTCCTCGACCTCGCGTGGCGTGGCGAGCAGGCGCTGCATCTGCTCGACATCGGTCAGCGACTGCCGGACGTTGCGGTAGACCATGCCGAGGAAGTTGAGCGGCATGTAGAGCTGCAGCAGGTAGCCGTTGACCGCCACGAAGTCGCCGACCGTCATGCTGCCGGCGGCGACGCCGCGCCCGGCGAGGATCAGCATCGCCACGAGCCCTATCGCCATCAACCCCTGCTGGCCGAGATTGAGCATCGACAGCGTCTGCTGGCTGCGGAGCGCCGCCCGCATATAGGCCTGCTTGGCGAGGTCGAAGCGGCGCGCCTCGTGCACCTCGTTGGCGAAGTACTTGACCGTCTCGTAGTTGATGAGGCTGTCGACCGCCTTGGTCGAGGCCTCGCTGTCGCGGTCGTTCATCTCGCGCCGGACCTTCACGCGCCATTGCGTGACCGAAACGGTGAAGGCGACGTAGATGACCACGGTGGCCAGCGTCACCGCGGCGAAGGCGATATTGTAGAAGCGCCACAGGATCGCGGTGACGAGCGACAGCTCGATGAAGGTCGGCAGCAGGCTGAAGAGGGTCAGCCCGAGCAGGTACTCGATCCCGGTCGTGCCGCGCTCGATCGCCCGGCTGAGGCCTCCCATCTGTCGCTCGAGGTGGAAGCGCAGCGACAGGCCGTGCAAATGCTCGAAGACGCGAAGCGCGATCAGCCTTATTGCCCGCTGCACCACCTTGGCGAAGATGAGCTCGCGGAATTCGGCCGCTGCGAAGGCCGCCAGACGCACGACGCCGTAGAGCGCGATGAGCGCCACGGGCGCTGCCGCCGGGCCCGGCAGGTGGCGCGCGAGAGCATCGACGATCAGCTTCAGCGAGAACGGCACGCCCGCGTTCAGCACCTTGGCGGCGACGATCAGCACGACAGCCACGACCACCCGCAGGCGAATCGCCGGCTCGCCCTTCGGCCAGAGATAGGGGACGAGCCCGCCGACGGCGCGCAGCTGCTCGCGGAACGGCGCCGGCGGCTGGTCGCGCGTGGTGCCGTCCATCGGCGAGCGCAGCGCGCCTCTCATCGCGGCCTCGGGGCGGAAGCACCCCCACCCCGGCCCTCCCCCGCAAGCGGGAGAGGGAGGAATGAGCCCTCTCCCGCTTGGGGGGGGGGGTTGGGTGGGGGTCTATCCACAGCCGCCTCGCGCCGCTTGTCGTTCATCACGCGCCACGCCAGCACCGCCGAGATCAGCATCACCGCAGCGCCGATGACGTAGGGCGCGCCGGGCCCGCGCAGCTCGAAGGCGGCGCCGGCGACGGCCGGCCCGAGCAGCCGCGCCGCCGAGCCCATCGACTGGTTGACCCCGAGAATGCCGCCCTGCTCGCTGCCGCCGGCGGCGCGCGAGACCAGGGCGGAGGTGGCGGGCGAAGCCAGGCCCTGCCCCATCGCCAGCAAGCAGCAGGCGGCGATGCCGGCCGCCGCCACGGTCGACGCCGCCATCGCCGCGAGCCCGACCGCGATCATCAGCGTGCCGGCGAAGAGCAGGCGCGCCTCGCCGAACCGCGCGGTCAGCCGGCCGATCAACCCGCCCTGGATGACGATCAGCAGCACGCCGACCGTGCCCAGCACCGCGCCGACCTGGCTCGGCCCCCAGTCGAAGCGCGCGTAGGCCCATTGGCCAAAGGTCGATTCCATGCCGGCGAAGGCGAAGGTCGTGGTGAAGAAGAGCGTGAGCAGCGGCCGCAGGCGCGGACGCGAGAAGGCGTCGAGCACAAGCGCGATGCGGCCGGACGTCCGTTTCGCGGCCCGGCGATCGGGCGGCAGCGATTCCGGCAGCCGGACGAGCGCGATCAGCAGCGCCAGGGCCGACATCCCCGCCGCAGCCAGGGCGGGAGCGGCGACCGCGAGATGCACCGGATCGGATCCGGCGAGCCAGCCGCCGATCGCCGGCCCGAGCGTGAAGCCGACACCGATCGCGGCGCCGACCAGACCCATTCCCTTGGCGCGGTTCTCGGGCTTCGTGACGTCGGCGATATAGGCCTGCGCCACCGATATGTTGCCGGCCGAGATGCCCTGCAGCGCCCGCGCCGCGAACAGCATCCACAGCGCCGAGGCCTCGCTGAGCCAGAGATAGGCCAGCACCGAGGTCGTCAGGCTGATCAGCACGATCGGCCGGCGGCCGATCCGGTCGGAAAGCCGACCCCAAAGCGGCGCTGCGATCAGCTGGCAGCCGGAATAGGTCGCCAGCAGCATCGTCACGGCGAACGGATGGTCCGGTGCGTAGCGCAGCCCA
>DATGFU010000339.1:0-8537 GCA_035308865.1 Allostellaceae bacterium
GGCCGGCGTCGAAGCGGTCGAGCGCGGCGAGGCGCTCGGCGGCGCTCGCGTCGCCTTCATCGGCGATGTCGTCGGCGGCGCGCGCGAAGCGGTAGAGCGCGTGCACGTGGCGGCGCAGCGCGGGGCGGATCAGGAAGGAGCCGACGGGGAAATTCTCGTCGCCTCTGCCTTTGCCGGAAGGGGTTTCCAAACCTGGGGAATCCATGTCGTGCCGCGCCGCAGTCATGCCCGATGAACCCGGGGGAGGGCAAGAGCGCCGCCGCGATGCGGCGTTCGCGCCGCCCAGATATGCAATTGCGAATGACTTGCAATCGTAATTGCGGTCGATTAGGGTGCAGCCGCTTTGGGGGACAACGTCCCGCAATCGGACACGCAGATCATGTACCTGAAAGCTTCCCGCTCCCTTCGCCGGCCGGCACCGTCCTCCGTCCTGGCCCTGGCGGCCGGATCCGCCGCCGTCGCCGGCGGTGCCGTGGCGCAGACCGTGGACGAGATTGCGACCTCGCCCGACGAGACGGTGACCGTCACCGGCGAGAAGCACTCGGATTCCGGCCTCGGTAAGCTGCAGCAGGACATCCAGTCGACGCCGCAATCGATCGATGCGGTCGACCAGCACATCATGGCGGCGCAGAGCGCGACGCGGCTGCAGGACGCGCTCAGATACCTGCCGGGCGTCACGCTCAATTCGGGCGAGGGCGGGGCGCATGGCGACACGGTGAACCTGCGCGGCTTCACCTCGAACGACGATTTCTTCCTCGACGGGATCCGCGATCCCGGCAGCTATGCGCGCGACAATTTCGACGCCGAATCGATCGAGATCCTGCAAGGCCCGTCGGCGGTGCTGTTCGGCAACGGTTCGGCAGGCGGCGCCATCAACCAGGTGTCGAAGCAGCCGAGCCTCGCGCCGCTGCGCGCGGCCAGCCTCGAATTCGGCACCAATGCCGAATATCGCGGGACCCTGGACGTCAACCAGCCGATCGGCGAGGACGCCGCGGTCCGCATCAATCTCATGGGCGAGCAGTCTGATGTGGCCGGCCGCGACGACACCGAGCAGAAGCGCTGGGGCGTGGCGCCGTCGATCGCCTTCGGCCTGCACGAGCCGACCAAGTTCACGCTGAGCTTCTTCCACCAGGAAGAGGACAACATCCCGGATTACGGCATTCCGTTCCTGTTCGGCGAGCCGGCGCCGGTGCCGCGCAACCTTTATTACGGGCTGCAGAACGCCGACCGCACCCAGACCAACGTCAACATCATGAATGCCGAACTGGTGCACGAGTTCAGCGACGCGCTGTCGCTGACCGAGACGGTGCGCTACGCGAACTACTGGGGCAACTACCGGGTCTCCAACCCGCATTTCGGCAATGACTTCGTCGGCGGCGCGCCGGCGCCGGGCACGCCGCTCGACGAGATCGTCGTCTATCGCGACCGGCCGAGCAGCGAGGGCACCCAGACCTACCTGACCAGCCATACCGATCTCGTTGCGAAGTTCGCGACCGGCGAGTTCGGACACACCGTCGTCGCCGGGTTCGAGTTCGGGCGCCAGACCAACGACCTCGTGCGGTTCAACAACGATTTCCAGGGGATCGACGGGATTCCGCCGACGCCGCTGCTGGCGCCCGACGCCAATCTGCCGTCGCCGGCACAGACGGAGATCGACCAGAAGCCCAGCACGACCGCCGACATTGTCGGCGTCTACGCGCTCGACACGATCCAGCTGACGCCCCAGTGGAGCCTCAATGTCGGCGTGCGCTTCGACCACTACGACACATCCTTCGACGAGCCGCTGAGCGCCTCGCATTACGAGCGGACCGACTCCGCCTGGAGCCCGCGCGCGTCGCTCTCCTTTAAGCCGAGCGACACCCAGACCTATTACGTCAGCTATGGCACCTCCTTCGACCCGCCGGTGTCCTACCTGACGCTGGCGCCGGACAGCCACGGCCCGGCGCCGGAGACGGCGAGCAGCGTCGAGGTCGGGGTCAAGACCGCGTGGCTCGGCGGGCTGCTCTTCGCCGACGCCGCGCTCTTCCGCACCGAGACCTCGAACGTGCTGGTGTCCGATCCCGACGATCCGACGCTCCAGCAGATGCCCGGCAAGAGCCAGCGCATCCAGGGTGCGGAGCTGACCCTGACAGGCCACGTCACGCCGCAATGGGAGGTCAGCGCCAATGTGACGGTGCTCGACCCCAAGATCACCGAATCGTCGGATCCCGCCGAGATTGGCCGCGTCGTGCCCGGTGCCGCTCGGTTCAACGCCAATCTCTGGACCGACTACTACCTGACCGACGCGTGGGAGATCGGGACCGGCGTCAACTGGCTCGGCCACCGCTACGCCGACACCTACAATACAGCCAATGTGCCGGGCTATGCCGTGTGGAACGCGATGGCGGCCTGGCAGGCGACCGACCAGCTGCGGCTGCAGATCAACGGCACCAACCTGACCGACGCGACCTACTACACCGGGTCCTACTGGAGCGACGAGACCGAGAACCACGTCCTCGTCGGCGCGGGCCGGACGGCGACCTTCACCATCTCCTACACCTTCTGAGGCTCGGCGATGCTCGTCCACGTTCCCCAGGTGCTGACCCCGGACCACGCGGAGACAGCGCTGGCCCAACTCATGGCTGCGGAGTGGGTGGATGGCCGCGCCACCGCCGGTCCGCTTGCGGCACGCGCCAAGGACAACCGGCAGCTGCCCGAGGCCAGCCCGCTGGCGCGCGAGCTCGGCGAGACGATCGTTCGCGCGCTCGAGAAGAACCCGCCCTTCATGTCGGCGGCGCTGCCGAAGCGCATCTTCCCGCCGCTCTTCAACCGCTACGACGAGGGCATGGGGTTCGGCGCGCATGTCGACAACGCCATCCGCCACGTGCCCGGGAGCAGTTTCCGGATCCGGACCGACCTCTCGGCGACGCTTTTCCTCAGCCCGCCCGAGACCTATGACGGCGGTGAACTCGTCATTGAGGATACCTACGGCGCCCACAAGGTGAAGCTGCCTGCCGGCGACCTGATCCTCTACCCGGCCACCAGCCTGCACCGCGTGACCAAGGTGACTCGCGGCAGCCGGATCGCCGCGTTCTTCTGGATCCAGAGCCTGGTCAAGGACGACGGCGAGCGGACGCTGCTGTTCGAGCTGGACGGGGCCATCCGGGAACTCGGCACCGATCATCCCGAGCACCCCTCCGTGGTCCGGCTGACGGCGACCTATCACAACCTGCTCCGGCGCTGGTCAGAGCTGTGAGCGACGGTCTCGCGCCGCTGGCGAGCCTGTCGCCGGGCGCGCTCCGGTCGCTCCTGACCGGGGATTCGCAAAAGGCAGCGAAGGCCGTCGCCCTGGCGGCGCGGCGCGGCATCGTCGAGGCCCAGCTAAGGCTCGGGCGGATGCTGCTCGACGGCACCGGCATTCCCAGGGACGAGCATGCCGCCTTCGGCTGGTTCATGACCGCGGCGCGCGACGGCGACGCGGACGGCATGAACATGGTCGGCCGCTGCTACGAGCAGGGCTGGGGCGTGGCCGTGGACTATACCGCCGCGGCGCGCTGGTACCGGAAGGCCGCGGAGCGCGGCCATGCCTGGGCGCAGTACAATCTCGGCCATCTCTACCTCGACGGGGTGGGGGTGTTCCGCGATCCGCGCGCCGCCTTCGCCTGGTACTGGAAGGCGGCGGCGCAGGGCCACGCGCGGGCGCTGAGCCTGGTCGGCCGCTGCTTCGAGGAAGGCTGGGGCGTCTCCAGGGATCCGAAGCGGGCCGCGGAGTTTTATCGGCGCTCGGCAGAGGGCGGCTATTTCCGCGGGCAGTACAACTGGGCGACCGTGCTGCTCCGTGCGGGGCGGGCCGACGAGGCGGCCACTTGGTTCGCCAGGGCGGCGGCCGGCGGGACCGAAGCCGTGCGTGAAGCGGTCGCCTCCATCCAACGCGAGCATCCGGAGCTGCTGACGGGCATCGCCGGGCCGGCCAGGCACTGAATACAAACTAGCCAGTCCTAGCTAGGCTGGGATCCTCCTCTGTATCGAAATCCGCCTCTACTTCGATCGGAATTGCTTTCAGGAGATTCGATATCACTCTAGGCACACTCGGGGGCTTTGCTCCTTTTGGTCCATGCCAAAACAAAGTCAGAGAAGATTTAAGATTCTTCTTTTCCATAAGGGACTTGAGTCTCGCGAGACGAAACAGGTATCGTCCCAGCGCTATGGAGTTAGGCGTCGTTGTCGGCAAAACAGTTCCAACTAGCGTAGAATCCGGAGCAATTACACTGAATATAAAAAGTATGTGATTAATGAGCTTATAGCTTTGAACAACTGTATCTGTATTGAAATACCAAACGCCCGTCCGTCCCACCATTTCACCACTTCTTTTGCCGGGATTGTAGCGCTCTCCCTTCGCATAAGCCAGTGTTGGTTTGATACACAAGATATCCGTTACCTCAGAGGGTATTAAATCGTCCCCGGATACACGGAGCGTAGCAAATGCCCTAATAGTACTCTCATCATATTTCATCGTATATGTTCCCGATGTACTCTTCATTGGCAGTTTGAACGTCCCCATTATCCCATATGATCACGTCATCGGATCCCTGAATTCCGCTATGGCTTTTGATCTTGTGGATAGCTTCGCGCAATTGCCATCGTTTGATCCCTAGCCTGTCACTTACCCATGTGGGAGGGTTTCCTGTTTGATCCCACAATTTTCTTGCCGCTACCATCCCCCGACGCCTCGGCTGATTTTGGAGCAGACCGTACGCCAACGGTCCGCCTCTCGCCAGAACACAATACGCCGCTATCAAGAGGCATCGTTTTCATGATTATCATGCATCCGGATGGTGCCGGGCGGCCGGTTCGGCTACGAGTCACGGCCCATGACCAGCACGCCCCTTGGACAGCCGGTGGCCGCGCCGCGCCGCGAGAGGCCCGGCACCTTCCTGGGCCAGCCGCGGGCGCTGGCCTATCTCGCCTTCACCGAGGCGTGGGAGCGGTTCTCCTTCTACGGGATGGCGGGGCTGCTGGTGCTCTACATGAGCCAGTCGCTGCTTCTGCCCGGCCATATCGAGCACATCGCGGGGTTCGCGGCATTTCGCGCCGGACTCGAAGCGGTGTTCGGGAAGCTGAGCACGCTCGGGCTCGCGTCGCAGATCTACGGGCTCTACACCGGGCTCGTCTATTTCACGCCGGTGTTCGGCGGGTGGGTCGCCGATCGCTGGATCGGCCGGCGCAACGCGGTGATGCTGGGCGCGGTGCTGATGAGCGCCGGCCATATCGCCATGGCCTTCGATGCATCCTTCCTCGCCGCCGTGGCGCTGCTGATCACCGGCTGCGGGCTGCTCAAGGGCAATATCTCCGCCCAGGTCGGCGGGCTCTATGCCGAGACGGACGGCGAAGGCCGGACGCGCGGCTTCGCGATCTTCTCGATCGCCATCAATGTCGGCGCCTTTTTCGGCCCCCTGATCTGCGGGCTGCTGGCCGACCTCTACGGCTGGCACGCCGGGTTCGGCCTCGCCGGCGTGCTCATGCTTTGCGGGCTTGCGACCTACGTCGCCGGCTATCGCCACCTGCCCGACGCCGCGCGCGGGGTCCCCAGCGAGATGGGTCGTGAGCCGCTCGGGCCGCGTGAGTGGCGCATCATCGCGGCGCTGGTGCTGGTGATGGCGGTGACCATGTTCCAGTCCGTGGCTTATTACCAGAACTCCAATATCTCGCTGGTGTGGATCGACCAGGGCGTCGATCTGCAGGTGCTGGGGCGGCGCATCCCCGTCCCCTGGTTCAACTCGATCGATCCCCTCGCCAGCATCGTGTTCGTGCCGCCGCTCTTCGCGCTGTGGCGGTGGCAGGCGGTGCGTGGCGGGGAGCCCGGGGAGATCGGGAAGATCGCGATCGGCGCCGCCATTGCGGCCGCGGCGAATCTGCTGTTGGTCGTCGGCTGCCTGCTCACGGACCGCGTGCCGGCCCTGGTGCCGGTGGTCTACGACATCCTGCTCGGCATCGCCTTCCTCTACTACTGGCCGACGCTCCTCGCGCTGGTGTCGCGGGCGGCGCCGCATGGGCTAAAGGCGACGCTGATGGGCGTCGCCTTCCTGTCGCTCTTCGTCTCGAATATCGCGATCGGCTGGCTCGGCGGGTTCTACGAGTCGATGACACCGACCGGGTTCTGGACGCTGCATGCCGCCATCGCGGCGACGGGGGCGGTGCTCGCCCTGGCGATCAGGCGACCGATGGAGAGGCTGTTGCTCGCGCGGTAGCCGCGTGGGTCTCCTTTGCCGCCGCTCCCGTTGCGCCTCCGCGGCGCCGCGAGTAGGGTCTGCCGCGCTGCAGCAAAGCGGATATATCCCCATGTCGTTCCTCGCCCAGCGTCTGTCGCGGATCAAGCCGTCGCCCACGCTCGCCGTCACCGATCTCGCCCGCACGCTGAAGGCGGCCGGGCGCGACGTGATCGGGCTGGCCGCGGGCGAGCCCGATTTCGACACGCCGGCCAATATCCAGGAGGCCGCCATCTCCGCCATGCGGCGGGGCGAGACGCGCTACACGAATGTCGACGGCACCCCGGCGCTGAAGCAGGCGATCTCGGCCAAGTTCGCGCGCGAGAACGGGCTGGACTACGCGGCCGACGAGATCATCGTCTGCTCGGGCGGCAAGCAGGTCATCTTCAACGCCATGGTCTCGACCATCGATCCCGGCGACGAGGTGATCATCCCGGCGCCGTACTGGGTGTCCTATCCCGACATCGTGAACCTCAGCGAAGGCAATTCGGTCGCCGTCGAGTGCGGGCCGAATTCGGGCTTCAAGCTGACGGCGGAAAGCCTCGCGGCCGCGATCACGCCTAAGACCAAGTGGCTGATCCTGAACTCGCCGTCGAACCCGACCGGCGCCGCCTACACGGCCGCCGAGCTCAAGGCGCTGGCCGACGTGCTGCTCGACCATCCGCAGGTCTGGGTGCTGACCGACGACATGTACGAGCACCTCGTCTATGACGGGTTCGAGTTCGCCACCATCGCCGCCGTCGAGCCGCGGCTGCGGCCGCGCACGCTGACACTGAACGGCGTGTCGAAGGCCTATTGCATGACCGGCTGGCGGATCGGCTATGCCGGCGGGCCGAAGCCGCTGATCAAGGCGATGGCGATGGTGCAGTCGCAATCGACCTCCAATCCCAGCTCGATCAGCCAAGCCGCCGCCGTCGAGGCGCTGAACGGCCCGCAGGACTTCATCGCGGTCCACAACGAGCGCTTCAAGGCGCGGCGCGACCTCGTCGTCGGCCTGCTGAACCAGGCGCCGGGCCTGCATTGCGCGACGCCGGAGGGCGCCTTCTACGTCTATCCCTCCTGCGCCGGCACGATCGGCAAGCGCACGCCCGCCGGCAAGATCATCGAGACCGACGGCGACTTCATCTCCTACCTCCTCGAGGCCGAGGGCGTCGCGGCGGTGCAGGGCACGGCCTTCGGACTCGCCCCCTATTTCCGCGTGTCTTACGCCACCTCGACCGAGGTGCTGCAGGAGGCCTGCACCCGCATCCAGCGCGCCTGCGCCGCGCTGAGCTAGGGGCGTCAAAGGGCCGATTTGCGAAGCGCCGCGGAGCGCCTATCTTTCCAGTAGGTTTGAGCCGCGGGAGGCCCATCATGCTTGTCAGAACGAAGCGCGCCTGGGAGCTGCCGGAGAGCTCAGCCACGCCGGAATCGATTTATGTCGACCGGCGGCGCTTCCTGGCCGGCATCGCCGCCGGCAGCATCGCCGCCTCGCTGCCGGCCTACGCGGCGGATGAGCCCAGCCTCTATCCCGCCAAACGCAACGAGCGCTACACGCTCGACCGGCCGGTAACCGACGAGAAGATCGTCGAGAACTACAATAATTTCTATGAGTTCGGCACCGACAAGGATATCGCCCGCGACGCCCAGGCGCTCAAGGTCCACCCGTGGCAGATCAAGATCGACGGGCTGGTCGACAAGGAGATCACGCTCGACATCGACGACCTCCTGAAGAAGGTGCAGCTCGAGGAGCGGCTCTACCGCCATCGCTGCGTCGAGGCCTGGTCCTTCGCGGTGCCGTGGACCGGCTTTCCGCTGAAGGCGCTGGTCGACCTCGCGCAGCCGAACTCGAAGGCGAAATATCTTCGGATGGAGACCTTCATGGACCCCTCCGTGGCGCCGGGGCAGAACGAGTTCACGTTCCCTTGGCCATATGTCGAGGGCCTGACCATGGCCGAGGCGACCAATGAGCTGGCGTTCCTGGTTACCGGCGCCTACGGCAAGCCGGTCGCCAAGCAGGACGGCGCGCCGATCCGCCTAGCCACGCCGTGGAAATACGGATTCAAGTCGATCAAGTCGATCGTCCGCTTCAGCTTCACCGAGGACCGGCCGCGGAGCTACTGGGAGCGCACGGGTCCGAGCGAGTACGGGTTCTGGGCCAACGTCAATCCGCAGGTCCCGCACCCGCGCTGGAGCCAGGCGATGGAGCGGGTGCTGGGTACGAGCGAGCGCGTGCCGACCCAACTCTATAACGGCTACGGCGAGTACGTGGCCTCGCTCTACACCGGGCTCCAGGGCGAGAAACTCTACATG
>DATGFU010000340.1:0-10347 GCA_035308865.1 Allostellaceae bacterium
CCGCAAGCGCCACCTGCCCGGCCGGGGCTGGTGCCGGGAACAGCTCGTCGTGGTGCCGCGCGATGAAACCGGTGTCCACCGCCGCTTCCCGATAGGCCGGGTGCGCTGCGATCGCGGAGAGGAAGGCAAGGTTGGTCGCGACCCCGACGATCTCGTATTCGCCGAGCGCCCGGGCAAGGCGGCGGACCGCGTCGTCGCGATCCCTCCCGTGGACGATCAGCTTCGCGATCATCGGGTCGTAATGGATGCTGATCGCATCACCCGCGAGGACGCCGGAATCGATCCGGGTGTTCGCATCCTGCGGCGGCTCGACGAGATGGGCGAGCAGCCCGGTGGATGGCGCGAAGTCACGCGCCGGGTCCTCGGCATAGACGCGAACCTCGATGGCGTGGCCGGAGATCGTGAGCTCTTCTTGTCGCAGCGGCAGGGGCTCGCCGGCGGCGACGCGGAGCTGCCACTCGACCAGGTCCTGCCCCGTGATCGCCTCGGTCACCGGATGCTCGACCTGCAGGCGGGTGTTCATTTCCATGAAATAGAACTCGCCGCCCTCGGCGATGAACTCCACCGTTCCGGCGCCGCGATAGCCGACCGCCCGCGCCGCGGCGCAGGCCGCCTCGCCCATCGCCCGGCGGCGTGCCGGATCCATGCCCGGCGCCGGCGCCTCCTCGACGATCTTCTGGTGGCGGCGCTGGATCGAGCAGTCGCGCTCGAAGAGCGAGACGACATTGCCGTGGGAATCGGCGAAGACCTGGATCTCGATATGCCGCGGCCGCGTCAGGTACCGCTCGATCAGCACGCGGTCGTCGCCGAAGGCCGACGCCGCCTCGCGCTTGGCCGAGGCCAGCGCCGCCGCGAAGTCCTCGGCCCGCTCGACGATCCGCATCCCCTTGCCGCCGCCGCCGGCCGAGGCCTTGATCAGCACCGGGTAGCCGATGCGGGCCGCCTCGCTCTCGAGGAGCGTGAGGCCCTGGTCCTCACGGTGATAGCCCGGCACCAGCGGCACGCCAGAGCGCTCCATTAGGGCCTTCGCCGCCGATTTCGATCCCATCAGCCGGATCGCATCAGCCGGCGGGCCGACGAACACGATGCCCGCCGCGGCGCAGGATTCCGCGAACGCCGCATTCTCGGAGAGGAACCCGTAGCCGGGATGGATCGCCTCGGCGCCCGAGCGTTGCGCGGCTTCGATGATCCGGGGGATCGCAAGGTAGCTCTCGCGCGCCGGCGCCTTGCCGATCGGCCATGCCTCGTCCGCCGCCTCGACATGGCGCGCCTTGGCATCCGCCTCGGAATAGACCGCGATCGTGCGAAGCCCGAGCCGCCGCGCGGTGCGCATGACCCGGACCGCGATCTCGCCGCGATTGGCGATGAGGAGAGAGGAGAACATGCGGCTCAGTCGCTCTCAGCCCCATCCCTTACCCGGCCCGCCATGTCGGGCGGCGCTTCTCGAGGAAGGCTTCGAGACCCTCCCGCGCCTCGTCGGTGATCCGGCGATCGGCGATGCGGCGGGCGGTCTCGGCGATCAGCGCTTCGTCGAGCGCATGGGCGTCGTTGAGGAAGACGAGGTCCTTGGCGGCCGCCTGCGCGCCCGGCGCGCCCTGCAGGATCGCGCGGATGCAGGTCTCGAGCTGGCCGCCCAGCGCCTCGGGCATCACGACTTCGTGGACGAGCCCGATCTCACGGGCACGGCCGGCCGGGATGCGCTCGGCGCTCTGGAAGTAGCGGCGCGCCTGGCGGCCGCCGATCGCGCGGACGACGTAGGGGCTGATGACGGCCGGGACGAGGCCGAGATTGACCTCGGTCAGCCGGAAGGTCGCCGACTCGGCGGCGATCGCGATGTCGCAACAGGCGACAAGCCCGACGCCGCTGGCGAAGGTCGCGCCGTGGACCACCGCGATCGTCGGCTTCGACAGCCGGTCGAGCGTCCGCATCAGTGCCGCCAAGCGCTCGGCGTCCGCGACATTCTCGGTCAGCGTATAGGCCGACACCCGGCGCATCCAGTCGGCATCGCCACCGGCGCAGAAGCTCGGGCCGGCGGCGTTGAGCACGATGATCCGCACGGTCCGGTCGGCTTCGAGGAACTGCAGCGTCTCGGTCAGCCGCAGGATCAGCGCGTCGTCGATCGCGTTGTGCGCCTCCGGCCGGTTGAGCGTGACGGTCGCGACGCCGCGCTCGTCGATCGCCTGCAGGATGTTCTCGGTCATTTACGTCGCCTCGTGTTTTCTTGTCGTTCCCGCTCTACATCCTGAATACGCCAAAGCGCGTTTGGTTCAACGGTGCGTTGAGTGCGGCGGAAAGGCCGAGCGCCAGCACGGTGCGCGTCTCCGCCGGATCGATCACGCCGTCGTCCCACAGGCGCGCGCTCGCGTAATAGGGATGGCCCTGGGTCTCGTACTGGGCGCGGATCGGCGCCTTGAACGCCTCCTCGGCCTCGGCGCTCCAGTCCTTGCCTTGGGATTCGAGATTATCGCGCCGAACGGTGGCCAGAACCGAGGCCGCCTGCTCGCCGCCCATCACCGAGATGCGGGCGTTCGGCCACATCCACAGGAACCGCGGGGAATAGGCACGGCCGCACATGCCGTAATTGCCGGCGCCGAAGCTGCCGCCGACGATGACCGTGAACTTGGGCACCGCGGCGCTCGCCACCGCCGTCACCATCTTGGCGCCGTCCTTGGCGATGCCGCCGGCCTCGTATTTGCGCCCGACCATGAAGCCGGTGATGTTCTGCAGGAACACGAGCGGGATGCCGCGCTGGGCGCAGAGCTCGATGAAATGCGCCCCCTTCTGCGCGCTCTCGCTGAAGAGAATGCCGTTATTCGCGACGATGCCGACCGGATAGCCCCAGATCCGGGCGAATCCCGTCACCAGCGTCGGCCCGTAGAGCGGCTTGAACTCGTTGAGCTCGCTCGCATCCACCAGCCGCGCGATCAGCTCGCGCACGTCGTAAGGCTTCCGCGAATCGGCGGGCACGATGCCGTAGATCTCGTCCGGATCGAAGCGCGGCGGCACCGGCTCGGCGAGGTCGAGAGCGGCCGGCTTCACCCGGTTCGTCGCCGCCACGATCCGCCGTGCGATCCCCAGCGCATGCGCGTCGTTCTCGGCCAGGTGGTCGGTGACGCCGGAGGTGCGGCTGTGCAGCTCGGCCCCGCCCAACTCCTCTGCAGTGACGATCTCGCCGGTCGCCGCCTTCACGAGCGGCGGACCGCCGAGGAAGATCGTGCCCTGGTTCCGGACGATGATCGCCTCGTCGCTCATCGCCGGCACATAGGCGCCGCCGGCCGTGCACGAGCCCATCACCACCGCGATCTGCGGGATGCCCGCCGCCGACATCTGCGCCTGGTTGTAGAAGATGCGGCCGAAATGCTCGCGGTCGGGAAAGACCTCGTCCTGGTTGGGCAGGTTGGCGCCGCCCGAATCGACGAGATAGACGCAGGGCAGGTTGTTCTCCCGCGCGATCTCCTGCGCGCGGAGATGCTTCTTCACCGTCACCGGGTAATAGGTGCCGCCCTTCACCGTGGCGTCGTTGGCGACGACGATGCATTCGCGCCCCGAGATCCGGCCGATGCCGGTGATGATGCCGCCTGCGGGAATATCCTCGCCGTACATGCCATGAGCGGCGAGCTGGCTCAGCTCCAGGAAGGGCGAGAACCGGTCGATCAGCGCCCGGATTCGGTCCCGCGGCAGCAGCTTGCCGCGGGCGAGATGCCGCTGTCGCGCCGTCGCGCCGCCGCCCTGCCGGACGCTGTCCACGGTGGCGCGCAAATCCTCCACCAGCGCCCGCATCGCGGCGGCGTTGGCGCGGAACGCATCGGAGCGGGGGTCGAGGGCGGAGGCGAGCATCGGCATGCGCGCGAGAATGCGCGGGCCGGGGGCGGTGGGGCAATAGCCGAGGTTGGGGGCACGGGTGGGCGATAGGACGGACGCGGCTCTGGCGCGGTCAGTCTGCGTACGCGACGCAGGCGCTCTGCTATTGTTTACGAGTCAGCTTATCGAATGCCTGGGGCAGCACGGCCAGCGGGATTGCGTGAGCATCCGCGTCATCGATCGCACGAACCGCGATCTCGCCTACCTTCGTCTCGACGTCGTATTCGCCGAGCGCGTGATCCATCAGCAGGAAGGCGACCCCAATATAATCGCGACGTCGGGACGCCGAGTAGCCCGGCACGTAGAGCGTAATGCCGATCTTGCCACCGCTCTCCTGCAGCCGCGCCAAGACCTCGTCGGCGTGGACGTATAATCCTTCGTACTGGATATCCAGAGGAGCACGCCGCGGCCGGAACGCAACTATCCGCCAATGTTCCATCTCGGGCGCCGCAGCGACGAGCCTTTCGACCCAGGGGAAGGCTTCGCGGATGCCGTCGGCACTAACGACGAACTCACGCTTGCCATCCTTCTTCACGCCGAACTCGAAAGTCAGCGAGGGGTGCACCTTATGCATCTCGTTGCTCAGGCGATCGAAGATTGCCGTCCGATCGACCTCGAAATCGTACAATTGCGCATCGTTCTGCCCGAACCAGGCCCAGAAGTCGCTCTCTGGCGTCGCCTCAGCGGGTCCTGCAAGCATCGACCAGGCGAGAAGCGCGGAAGTTGCAAGCGTTGTGATCGCACCAGCGTATCGCCGCCCTGCCCGGGCGATTCGATAGTTCTTCATGGACGACTTATAGCACCATGCGGGGCTTCAGCCGCAGACCCTCGCCCTTAATTTCGATGCACGTGGACGCTCGGTGCCACCGCATGGGGATGTTCGCGAGAGAGGCAGCGTCTTAGGCTATCCTCGCGTCGACCGAGCACCTCAAGGGAATGTGCCATGGCCACCCAGCACATCATCGGCCGCACCGGCCGCAGCTACGAGTTCATGATCGCCGATCCGGCGAATCTCCATGCCATCCCGACCGCCGGCGGGGTCTTCGTCTTCGCGAAGCCGGCCGGCGAGCATCCCAAGGTCATCTACGCCGGCGAGAGCAACAATCTCTACAACTCGATCGACCGCACCACGCTGTGGACGGCGGCGCGGCAGGAGCACCACGCGACCCTGCTGCTGATCCATCCGCAAGGCGAGGAGCAGGCACGGGTGCTGGTACGCGACGACATCGTCGCCGAGCATCAGCCGCCGATGAACGGACACGGCTGAGCGCTCCCCTTAGCGGAGCGCGCCGCCTCCTTTCCGCCCTGGAGGAACCTCTACTGCGGCGGCGCCGGCGGCGGGGCGCCTTGCGGGGCCGGCGGAGCATTTGAAGGCACCGGCTGGGCGGCGGGCGGGGTCGCCGGCACGGGGCGCCACGCCGCCGCGCACGACGCGACATAGGGGTAGTAGCCGGCCGGATTGTCGCAGTAGTACCAGGTCGCCATGGGCGGCATGCCGGTCGGAACCGGCGGCGCCGTCTCCTCGACCACGCTGGGCGCGGCGTAGAGCGGGTAGGGATAGCTCGGCTCGGGATAGAAGTACCAGCCGCCGTCGACCGTCCACCACCAGGCGTACCGGCCGTTATGCCAGTCATGGATCCAATGGCCGCCCTGCCAGACCCGCGCCTCCTCGGGCGAGAAGTGGTGAAAGTCGCGGCCGTGGAAATCGTGATGCATCTGCGCCCGGGCGCCCGGCGCGGAAGCTGCGGCCATCAGCACGGCCGCGCTGCAGACCAGAACTTTGCCAAACCTCGTCATGTCTCACCTCTGACAACCCGTCGGGGCGCGGCACCTTTCGAGGCGCACGTCGCCCTCATCCCGACAACGGAGCGGCACCGGCGATTGTGCCGCGGGCATCTCGTCGCACCCGCCGATGGCGGACGCGGCGGTGGAACAGATGCAACCGGCTGGCTTAGGTTGGCCGCCATGACCATCGAGGCCTTCGGCACCGAAGCGGGGGACGCTTGTCCTCCCTGACCTTTCCCTGGCTCTTCGCCTTGCACCTGCTGGCGGCGGGCGGCGTGACGGTGCACGCGCTGCTGCGCAACCGCGATGTACGGGCGGCGACGGCATGGATCGGGTTGGCCTGGCTGTCGCCCTTCCTCGGCGCCGGGCTCTACTGGCTGCTGGGGATCAACCGCGTCGCGCGGCGGGCCGGGGAGTTCGAACGCGCCCGGCGCGGCAGCCGCACCGGCAGCCCGGCCCTCCTTCCCGTACCGGAGGGGCTTGCCGGGATCGAGGCGGTCGGCCGGCGGCTCTCGGGCCGGGCGCTCACGGGCGGCAACCGCATCGTCCCTCTGGAAAGCGGCGATGCCGCCTATCCAGAGATGCTGGCGGCGATCGAGGGCGCGCACGCCAGCGTCGCGCTCGCCAGCTACATCTTCGAGCCTGACGAGGCGGGCGGGCGTTTCGTCGAGGCGCTGGCTGCCGCGCGCGATCGCGGCGTCGAGGTGCGGGTCCTGATCGACGGGATCGGCGGCGGCTACGTGCGGGCGCCGGGCCACCGGGCGCTGAAGGCGCGGGGCGTCAGATCCGCCCTCTTCCTTCACAACTGGGCGCCGTGGCGGATGCCGCTCCTCAACCTGCGCAACCACAAGAAGCTGCTGATCGTCGACGGCGCCGTCGGATTCACCGGCGGGCTCAACATCGCGCGCGCCAACGTCCGGGCGCTCGGCGGCACGATCGTCGACGTGCATTTCCGCCTCGACGGGCCGGTGGTGGCGCATCTGATGGCCGCCTTCGCCGAGGATTGGGGCTTCACCACCGGCGAGGCGCTCGAAGGACCTGCCTGGTTCCCGGCCATCGCGCCCGCCGGCACCGCCCCGGCGCGTGGTCTCAGCGGCGGGCCGGACCAGGAAACAGACACGCTGGAGGCGGTGATCGGCGCCGCCCTGTCGGCCGCGAACGAGCGCGTCCGCATCGTCACGCCCTATTTCCTGCCCGACCGCTGGCTGGTCGAGGCGCTGGAGCTGGCGGCGCTGCGCGGCGTAGCGGTCGAGATCCTCATCCCCGAGCGCTCCAACCGCATCGTCGTCGACTGGGCTGCCCGGGCCGTGCTGGAGGATCTCGTCCGCCGCGGCGTCGCCCTCCATGTGGGGCCCGGCAGCCCGTTCGACCACGCCAAGCTGATGACGGCGGACGGCGCCTGGGCGCTTATCGGCAGCGCCAACTGGGACGTGCGCAGCCTGCGCCTCAATTTCGAGTTCGATGTCGAGGCCTATGACGCCGATGTGACCGGCGCGATCGACCGGCTGATCGACGAGCGGATCGCCCGTGCCAGGGCCGTCCCGGCGGCGGAGATCACCGACCGCGGTGTCGCGGTACGGCTCCGCGATGCGGCGGCGCGGCTGATGCTGCCGTATCTGTGAAAGCAGCCTCGGCGCGCTTGCATCCGCTCCCTCGCCGCCGCAGGTTCGGCCCTTCGATTCGCCAACGCTGGGTCCGGCATGTCCCCTCGCCTAACACTTCTACCGCTCCTGGCGCTCGTCGCCTCGGTCCTCGCGCTTCCCGCTGCGGCTGATGCCCCGAAATCCGAGATCCCGGAGCAGTTCATCCCGGTCCAGTCCTCTTTCGACTATGTCCGCCGCCAGGTAATGATCCCGATGCGCGACGGCGTGAAGCTCGACACGGTGCTCTACATCCCCAAGGGCGTGACGCATGCGCCGATTCTACTGACCCGCACGCCCTACGGCGCCGAGGACCGGTTCGGCGCCGAAAAGGCGCATGTCGAGGCGCTGATCGGCAGCGGCGATGTCGGCGACGAGCTGGTCGGCGAGGACGGCTATATCCGCGTGATCGAGGACATCCGCGGCAAGTACGGGTCGGAGGGCGACTACCTGATGAACCGGCCGCTCAAGGGGCCGCTCAACGGCTCCGAGGTCGACCACTCGACCGACACCTGGGACACGATCGACTGGCTGGTGAAGAACGTGCCGGAATCGAACGGTCGCGTCGGCATCATCGGCATTTCCTATGACGGATTCACCGCGCTGATGGCGCTCTTCCACCCGCATCCGGCCTTGAAGGCGGCCGTGCCGATCAACGCCATGGTCGACGGCTGGATGGGCGACGACTGGTTCCACAAAGGCGCGTTCCGCACCGATTCGCTCGACTACTACTACATGCAGGAGACCTCGCGGCGCAGCGAGCATGAGTGGTGGTCCGACCGCTACGACTCATACGACGCGCTCCTGGCGGCGGGCTCGATCGGCGCGCTGGCAGAGAGCCGCGGCCTCGGCCAGACCGGATTCTGGCCCAAGGTCGCCGCGCATCCGGCCTATGATTCCTTCTGGCAGGATCAGGCCATCGACAAGCTGCTGGCCAAGGAGCCGCCGGTCAGTGTCCCAACGATGCTGGTCCACTCCCTGTGGGACCAGGAGGACATCTACGGCAACATCGCCGTGTGGAAGGCGGTGAAGCCGCGCGACACGGCGAGCAACGTCCATCTCGTGATCGGCCCGTGGTTCCACCACCAGCAGCGGCTCGACGGCAGCGCCATCGGGGCGATCCGCTTCGGCAGCGACACCGCCCAGTATTTCCGCCGGGAGATCCTGCGGCCCTTCCTCGACCGCTATCTGAAGGAGGGTGAATCGGCGACGACGACGCCTGCGGTCACCGCCTACGAGACCGGGACGAACCGCTGGGAGCGCCTCGACGCCTGGCCGCAGGGCTGCCCGACGGGCTGCCGGATCGAGACGACGCCGATCTATCTGGCGCCGGCGGGGCGGCTTGGGTTCGAGAAGCCTGCAACCGCCAACCCCGGCTATGAATCCTATGTCTCCGACCCGGCCAAGCCGGTGCCGTTCCTGCCGCGTCCGATCCACCTCGCCGGGGAGGCGGGCGAGGAGCGCTGGCAGAGCTGGCTGCTGAGCGACCAGCGCGACGCGGCAAGCCGCCCCGACGTGCTGAGCTTTGCGACCGAGCCGCTGCGCGAGTCCGTCAAGATCGCCGGCGAGCCGGTCGCCACCATCATGGCCTCGACCAGCGGCACGGACGGCGATTTCGTGGTCAAGCTGATCGACGTCTATCCCGACCAGATGGGACGGCAGCCGGAGCTGGGCGGCTACCAGCTGATGGTCTCGGCCGATATCCTGCGCGGCCGCTACCGCGAGAGCTTCTCGAACCCGAAGCCCATCGACGCCGGGGAGAAGCTGCCCTACACGATCGCGCTGCCGACCGTGAACCATGTCTTCCTGCCCGGCCATCGCATCATGGTCCAGGTGCAGTCGAGCTGGTTCCCGCTCTACGACATGAATCCGCAAACGTATGTGGACAATATCTTCTTCGCCAAGCCGGCGGACTACCGCAAGGCGGAGATCCACGTCTTCGACGACGGCGGCAGCTTCGTCGAGCTGCCGGCAGTGAAGGGCGGCAAGCCCTGACAACCGAACCCGCAAGGAGCTCCCCGATGGACGAACGAATCATGGCGGTCCTCGCCGAATACGCCGAACGCGCCGCGCGAGAGCAGGTGCTGATGCAGACCCTGTCCTTCGAGGAGTTGAGCGGCCGCGTCGACGAGCTGCTGATCCACGTGGGCGAGGTGGTGGCGCATTTCCTAAACGCGCTTATCAAGGCGCGGCAGGCGACGCGGATTCTGGAGCTGGGGACCTCCTACGGATTCTCCTCGCTGTTTCTGGCCGAGGCGGCGCGCGAGACCGGCGGGCGGGTCGTCACCACCGAGCTCTCCGCCAAGAAAATCGCCCATGCCCGCGCCATGGCCGAGAAAGCAGGCCTCGCGGAATACATCGACTACCGCGAAGGCGATGCGCGGGCGACCATCGCCGCCCTCCCCGGCCCGTTCGATTTCGTGCTGGTCGACCTCTGGAAGGACCTCTACATCCCGTGCTTCGACCTGTTCCATCCGAAGCTGGCGCCGGGCGCGATCGTGGTCGCCGACAACATGATCGAGCCCGAGTTCTCGCGGGACGACGGGCTCGCCTATCGCCGCCATGTCCACGCGACGCCGGGCATGGAATCCGTGCTGCTGCCGCTGGGCCAGGGCATCGAGGTCAGCCGCCATGCCGGCGGCGGGCTCGATGCCTGGGGGATCTTCCCGACCTAGGTCGTCGTGTGGGAGGCGTGGAGAAGCAGGCCGGAGAGCCCGATCACGACCAGATAGATCGCGACGATGTAGTTGAGCAGGCGCGGCATGATCAGGATCAGGATTCCTGCGATCAGGGCCACGAGCGGCTGAATCAGGACGGCGTGCAATTCCATGGTGCCTCCGGCGATCGTCGATCGGTCGAGGCTCACAACCTTCGGGGCGGCTGGAGGTTCCCACGTTCGCGGGATGCGCCGCCCGCCTGCGCCATGTCGCCACCCTTGGGAGGCCTTTACCGCGGGCGGATTTCGCGAGACCCTGCCGTTGGGTGCGGCGCAGCGTTTGGAGATCCGGCATGACTGAGACGCGGGCGGCCTCGGACGAACAGCTCCGGCTCATGAATAGCT
>DATGFU010000341.1:0-6605 GCA_035308865.1 Allostellaceae bacterium
GCCGACGGCACCGGCGGCCATGCCTTCTCGGCGACGCTCGACGAGCATAACCGGAACGTGAAAGATTGGCGCGGGCAGCACGCGAAGCGGAAGTGACCCTTGTCCACGCCCTACTCCGCCATGCTTCGTACCGATCGTCTCGTCCTCCGGGAGTGGCGCGACTCGGATCTCGAGGCGTTTGCGGCGCTCAACGCCGATCCCGCGGTGATGCGGCACTTCCCGGCGCTGCTCAGCCGGGAAGAAAGCGATGCCGGGGCGGGGCGGATCCGGGCCGCTTTCGACCGGCAGGGCTGGGGGTTCTGGGCGGTCGATCTGCCGGGAGAGGCCGCGTTCATCGGCTTCGTCGGCATCGGCTCACCGCGCTTCGAGGCGCACTTCACGCCCTGTGTCGAGATCGGCTGGCGGCTGGCAGCGGCCTACTGGGGACACGGCTACGCGACCGAGGGGGCACGCGCCGCGCTCGGGTTCGGCTTCGAGGTGCTCGGCCTCGATGAGATCGTGGCGATGACCGTGCCGGGCAACCGCGCCTCGCGCCGGGTCATGGAAAAGCTCGGCATGCAATACGATCCGGCAGGCGATTTCGACCATCCGCTGATCGAGCCCGGGCACATGCTGAGGCGGCATGTACTCTATCGGATCGCGCGTCCTGGAAGCGCCGCTCCCGCCCCTCTATAACGATCGGGCGATCAGCAGGGGGACACGATTGGCCGCTTTGTCGAGCATGACCGGCTTCGCCCGCGCCGAGGGCAGCGGCGACGGCTTCGCCTGGGCTTGGGAGCTCAAGAGCGTCAACGGCAAGGCGCTGGACCTCAGGTTTCGCCTGCCTCACGCCTACGATGCCGTCGAGCAGAAGCTGAAGGTCCTGGCCGGAGACACGCTTCGGCGCGGCTCGGTGACCGCGAGCTTGTCAGTGACCGAAACCGAGCGGCCGGCCGAGCTGCGCATCAACCGCCTCGTGCTCGACCAGCTGATGGCGCTCTGCCAGTCGCTCGAAGGCGCGGTCGCGGCGGCCGCTCCCCGGCTCGACGGGCTGCTCTCGATTCGCGGGGTGATCGAGCTGGCCGAGCACGTCATGACGCCGGAAGAGCTTGCGGTGCGGCACGCCGCGGCGGAGGCCGGATTCGCTGCGGCGCTCGCCGCCCTTCTTGAGTCGCGCAATGCCGAGGGCGCGCGGCTCGGGCGGGTGCTTGCGGATCGGCTCGACGAGATCGCGACGCTGGTCGGCGAGGCCGAGCAGTCGGCGGCGCTGCAGCCGGAGGCGATCCGGGCGCGGTTCGGCCGTCAGATGGCGGAGCTGCTGGGCGCGACCTCGCCGGTGGCACCGGAACGGCTCGCCGCCGAGGTGGCGCTTCTCATCCAGCGGGCCGACGTGCGCGAGGAGCTCGACCGGCTCCACTCGCACATCGCCGCCGCCCGCGAGCTGCTCGCCGAAGGTTCGGGGATCGGCAGGCGGCTCGATTTCCTCTGCCAGGAGTTCAATCGCGAGGCCAACACGGTGTGCTCCAAGGCTTCGGAGCTTGGCCTCACAAGGCTCGGCCTCGCCCTCAAATCGGCGATCGAGCAACTGCGCGAGCAGATTCAGAACATCGAGTAGGAAACATGGTCGAGATTCGCCGCCGCGGCTTCATTCTCGTGCTGTCGTCGCCGTCGGGGGCCGGCAAGACGACGCTCACGCGCCGGCTGCTCGCGGCCGATCCGTCGCTGTCGCTGTCGATCTCGGTCACGACGCGCCCGAAGCGCCCGCACGAGACCGACGGCGTCGACTATCACTTCATCGACCGCGCCCGCTTCGACGGGCTGGTCGCCAGCGGCGGCCTGCTGGAGCACGCGACGGTCTTCGGCAATTCCTACGGCACGCCCCGCGAGCCGATCGAAGCGGCGCTGGCGGCCGGGCGCGAGGTGATCGGCGATCTCGACTGGCAGGGCACGCAGCAGCTGCGCGACAAGATGGAACGCGATCTCGTCTCGGTGTTCATCCTGCCGCCGGCGCTGGCCGAGCTGGAGCGCCGGCTCAAGGCGCGCAACGAGGACAGCCCGGAGACGGTCGCCGCCCGCATGGCCAAGGCGCTCGACGAGATGAGCCACTGGGCGGAATACGATTACGTCCTGGTCAATCGCGACCTCGACGAGTGCCTCGCGACGCTCCGGGCGATCGTCCATGCGGAACGGGCGAAACGCATCCGCCAGCTCGGCCTCGCCGATTTCGTCCGGGAGATCAGCGGGCGGTAATGCGGTATCGCGTAACGCGGCTCAAGCTACCATAGTACCTTAAGAACATGGGATAACCCACAATGGACGCGAAGGGTGCAAGAAGGATTTCCGCCGAATAAATTTGTCTGCTCTGTAGCTTTCGTTTCATTCCTGTAACAAGCATTTCGCGACTGGAAACACACGCCTTGTCCCGTTGCGGTACAGGCGGCAATGGCGTAAGTCCAGAGCCGGGCTAGGCAAATCATTCCACCACCGCTTCACGCGGCGGATTAGGCTTGGGTCGCTCCTTTGTCCGTTCTTATTCCGCATTCGCTGACCCGATCCGACAAGAACGCGCGCGAGGCAACTCGCTCGACGCGGTCGCGTCGCTGGGACGATGCCGTGGCGATGTTGAACGCATGGCGCGGCGGATTGCTCTCTCTACACGAGCGCTCGATCATGCAGTTCTTCGTTCTCGTCGGCGCTCAGCGCTTCGGCACGACGGTCTTCCGTGAGACGCTCGCCACAAACCCCGCCATATCGGTGCGCGGCGAAGTGTTCAACCCGGTCGACGGCGAGGACGAGTTCGGGCGCTATACCCGGGAGCAGAACTTCGGCCGGCCGCTCAACTACCTCGACGCGGAGCGGCAGCTGCGCAGCTATCTCGGGCATCTCCGCGACGACCTCGGCCCGGGCGTCAAGGTCTTCGGGATCGACGTCAAGTACGGCCAGCTGCGCTCGATCGCGCCCTATCACGAGGCGCTCTGCGCCGTGCCGACGCTGGTGCAGTTCATCCGGAAGAGCGGCTGCCGCGTGCTCCACGTGGTCAGGGACAACGTCCTCCACGCCTCGCTGTCCGAGGCGATCGCGACCGCGCGCCATGTCTGGCATCACAAGACGAATACGGCGCTGCCGACGAAGTTCACGATCGACTGCCAGCAGTTGATCCGCTCGATGCAGGAGAAGCGGGCGGATCGCGCGATCTTCGCCTCGCTGATGGAAGGCCAGGCGCGGATGATCACCTGCGAGTACGAGCGCACCGTCCGCGGCCTCGGAATGACCGACGCGGACGGCCTGCTCACCGGTGACGGCAACCCGCTGTTCGAGGTGGCGGATTTCCTCGGCGTGCCGCGCGAGTTCCGGCGACCCGGCACGCTCCACAAGGTCGTCCAGACGCCCTATCACGAGATCATCGCGAATTACGATCAGGTGCGGAAGACGGTCGGCCGCACCGAGTTTGCGACGCTGCTCGATACGATCTGACGGATCAGCCCGCAACGCCGCGGGCGAGCGCGCAGAATTCCTCGACGCTCAACTCCTCCGCCCGCCGCGTCGGCGCGATCCCGGCGGCGGCGCAGAGCGCCAAGGGGTCGAGGCCTAGCGAGGCGAGGCTCGACCGCAGCATCTTGCGGCGTTGGCCGAAGGCGGCACCCGTGACGCGCTCGAGATCCGCGAAATTGCAGGGCGCGAGCGGGGCGGGGTGTGGGATCAGGCGGACCACGCTGGACGTGACCTTGGGCGGCGGCAGGAAGGCGCCGGGCGGCACGTCGAAGGCGATCTGCGGCTCGGCGAGCCATTGCGTCAGCACCGAGAGCCGCCCGTAGCTCTTGCTGCGCGGGCGCGCGGTCAGGCGCTGCGCCACCTCCTTCTGGAACATCAGCCCGAGCGCCTCGTAGGCGTCGACCCGGCGCAGCCAGGCGATCAGCAGCGGCGTCGCGACGTTGTAGGGAAGGTTGGCGATGATTCGCCGCGGCGGCGGGACAAGTGTTTCCGGGTCGATGGCGAGCGCGTCGCCCTCGACGATCTCGAGCCGTCCAGGATTGTCGGCCGCGAGCTCGGCGAGCGCCGCGACGCAGCGCGGATCGCGCTCGATCGCCACGACCCGGGCGGCGCCGGCGGCGAGCAACGCCCGCGTCAGCCCGCCGGGCCCCGGCCCGATCTCGACCACGTTGACCCCGTCCAGCGGTCCTGTCGCCAACGCGATCCGCTCGATCAGGCGCCGGTCCAGCAGGAAGTTCTGCCCGAGCGCCTTGCGCGGCTCGAGCCCATGGCGCCGGATCGTCTCGATCAGGCTTCCGGCGGTCACGCGCGCCCGCGGGCTGCCGCCATTTCGGCCGCCAGCTCGAGCGCGGCGATCAGGCTCGCCGGATCGGCGCGGCCGGTGCCCGCGAGATCGAGCGCGGTGCCATGGTCGGGCGAGGTCCGCACGAAGGGCAGGCCCAGCGTGACATTGACGCCATGGGCGAAGTCGATGGTCTTCAGCGGGATCAGCGCCTGGTCGTGATACATGCAGATCGCCGCATCGTAGCGGGCTCGCGCGGCCGGGTGGAACATCGTGTCGGGCGACAGCGGGCCGGCGACGTCGAGCCCGTCGTCGCGCAGGCGCGCCACCGCGGGGGCGATGATCTCGATCTCCTCTCGGCCGAACGCGCCGTGCTCGCCCGCATGCGGGTTCAGGCCCGCCACGGCGAGGCGCGGCCGTGCGACGGCGAAATCCCGCCGGAGCGCCGCCGCAGCGATGTGCGAGACGGTGACGATGCGCTCGACGTCGATCGACGCGATGGCGTCGCGGAGGGCGGTGTGGACGGTCACCGGCACGACGCGGAGACCTGGGCAGGCCAGCATCATGACCGGTACCGTGCCGGGCCCGGCGAGCGCCGCCAGGAACTCGGTATGCCCGGGATGGGCGAAGCCGGCCTCGATCAGCGCCTGTTTCTGGATGGGATTGGTGACCACCGCCGCCGCCGCGCCGGACTGCGCCAGCGCTACCGCACGCTCGATCGCGGCGATCACCGCGCCGGCATTCCGCTTGTCCGGCCGGCCCGGCACGACTTGCCCCGGCACGGTCTGCGGCAGCACGGGAAGGGCCGAATCCCACGCGCCGGCGGCTTCCCCCAGCGCGGCGATCTCGCCAACCGGTACCGGCCAGTCGAGCCGGTGAGCCAGCGCGGCGATCCGGCGGGGGTCGTCGATCAGCGCGAAGACGGGCGTTCCCTCGGCGCGGCGCAGCCATGCCGACAGGGCCAGCTCGCCACCGATCCCTGCGGGCTCGCCCATGGTCAGGGCGAGCGGCCGGGTCTCAGACACGCAGATCGATATAGGCGACGCGGCGCAGGTCGGAGAGATAGCGCCGGGCGATGTTCTCGAGCCGCTGATTGCGCAGGTCGGCCTCGATCTCGTCGCGCTTCATATCCGGCGAGCCGTCCTTGCGGCTGCAGACCATGAACACGCCGATGCCGCCGCGCACCGGCACCGGCGGCGTCGGCGTCGCGATCGCAGCCTTCAGGATCACCGGCCGGAGGTCGGCCGGCAGCTCGCTGATCTGCACATGGGCGATCGGGCCGGACAGGTCGGGCGAGGTGGCGCGGCCGATCTTGGCGATCTCGCCGCAGCTGTGCGTGTCGGCGGTCGCCTCCTTGGCGCGGGCGATGGCGGCGTCGTGCGCGGCGGCGTCCGCCTCGGCGGCGAGCGGGAAGACCGCCTGCATCAGGTCGACCACGACATTGGCGCCGGGCGTCTCGGGCGCGCGCCGATCGTAGAGCAGGTAGATGTAGTAGCCGCCCGCCATGCGCATCGGGTGGGTCATCGTCTTCGGCTGCATGCCGTCGATGATCTTCTGGACATCGGGATCGAGCATGCCGGGGATCACCCAGCCGATGTCGCCGCCGTTCCCGCCGGTCGGCGACTGCGAGAACTGCTGGGCCACGCGCTGGAACGACGCGCCGTGCTGGACCTCGTCGAACAGCCGGTCGGCCAGCTGATGCACTTCCTCGTCCTGCTGCGGGTTCTCGACGGCCAGGAAGATTTCGGCGACGTGCTCCTGCGGCTTGTCGCGCGCAGCCGCGATCGTCTTCATCGCATCGTCGATCTCCTCGTCGCCGACGCTGACGGTGTGGCCATAGCGGCGCTGCACGACGCGGGCCCAGGCGATCTCAGCCGTCTTCTGCTGGACCAGCGCGTCCTTGTCGATGTGATGCTCGGCGAGGAACTTGTCGAGCTGGTCGGGCTCGAGATGATTGAAGTGCGCCAGCTGCGCCAGCATGCGCTTGATATCGTCGTCGGTGACCTTGACGTCCTCCTTCTTCGCCTCCTGCACCTCCAGCCGCTCGTCGATCATCTGGCGCATTACCTGATTGGCGATGCGCTGCCGGATCTCGGGCTGGTCGGGGATGTTCGCGGAGATCAGCACCAGATTCATCCGCGCTTCGAAATCGCCAACCGAGATGACCTGATCGTTCACCACGGCGGCGATACGGACCCCTTCATCCTGGGCACTGCACGGCATGGCGAAGGTTGCGAGAAGAAGGAGGGCGGCGGCGAGCCGCAAGACGAACGACATGTCTACTGTCCGGTCCTGACTGGGCCGCTCCGATTGGAACGGAAACGCGCTCTCATACCCGAGACGGCGGCTTCCG
>DATGFU010000342.1:0-3734 GCA_035308865.1 Allostellaceae bacterium
CGGCTCTTGTCGGGAGCGAGCAGGTAGTGTCGTCATTCTGACGGATGGTTCAGCATCCTCCATGCCGTCATGCCCGGCCTTGTGCCGGGCATCCACGTCGGGCAGCGGCGCATCGGCCCGACGTGGATGGCCGGGACAGGCCCGGCCATGACGGTGGGGAGGTAACAACCGTCAGAGGCACAACACTAGAAACTTCATGAATCTAGTGTGCTTTTCGGATTTGAAGTTCGCAACCGTGCCCGACCGAGAGATGTTGCGAACTTCAAATCCAGCACACTAGGCGCGCCCTTCACCGTCCGGATTGCAACCGAGGGGCGTTGAAGGCATTCGTGCCGGTGGCAGTCTGACACGGAGTCCGTCCGATGCGTGCCCTGATCGCAGCGATCGCCCTCGCCGCAACCATGCCCGGGGCAGTCGCCGCGCGCGCCCAGGATGCGCCCCAGGTCGTTGCGACCTATCACAACGCGCCCGACCGCAACGGCCTCTACACGGTGCCGGGACTTACCGGCGCCGTTGCGGCGACCGTCCATCCCGACACCGCCTTCAGCGGTACCGTGAAGGGCAATATCTACGCGCAGCCCCTCTATTGGCGTGGGACCGAGGCGGCACACGGGCTCGTCATCGTCGCGACCGAATCGAACAACGTCTATGCGCTCGACGCGACGACCGGCGCCGTGATCTGGCACGTCTCGCTGGGACCGTCGGTGGCGAACAGCGAGCTGCCCTGCGGGAACATCGACCCTGTCGGCGTCACCGGCACCCCCGCGATCGACCGCACCACCGGCGCGCTCTACGTCGCCGCGATGGTCGACCGCCCGGCCGGGCCGCAGCATATGGTCTACGCGCTTTCCGTCCATACGGGCGCGACGCTGCCCGGCTGGCCCGTCAACGTGCATGCCGCAGCGGCGGCACGCGGCATCGCCTTCTCGCCATCGGTCCAGGAGCAGCGGAGCGCGCTCAGCCTCGTCGAGGGCAAGCTCTATGTCGGCTATGGCGGCCATTACGGCGACTGCAACCCCTATCACGGCTGGGTCGTCGGATTCGATCCGGCCGGGCCCTCGCTGTTCGGTGCCTGGGGGACGCGCGCGAGCAAGGGCGGCATCTGGGCGCCCGGCGGCCTCGCCGCAAAGGCCGGGCGGCTCTTTGCGGCGACCGGCAATACTGCAGGCGCCACGAGCTGGGGAGACGGCGAGGCGATCATCCACGTGCCGCTCACCCTGACGCACCCCACCGGCCCGGCGCATTACTTCACGCCGTCCAACTGGCAGGCGCTCGACAACGCGGATCTCGATCTCGGCGGCACCGGGCCGTTGCCGGTCGAGGTGCCGACCGGCGGCACCCCGGCCGAGTTCGTGCTGGCGCTCGGCAAGGACGGCAGCGCCTATCTGCTCGACCAGGCGAATCTCGGCGGCGTCGGCGGCGCGCTCGCCAGCGCGACCGTTTCGTCGAATCCGATCCGGACATCGCCGGCCGCCTACGAGACGGGCAACGGGACGCTGGTTGCGGTCACCGCCCAAGGCTCGAATTGCGGCTCGTCCGGAACGGGTCTCACGGTGCTGAAGATCACCGCGGTGCCGGCGCCGGCGATCGCCACCGCCTGGTGCGCCGGGCTGAGCGGGCAGGGCGCGCCGATCATCACCACCTCGGACGGCACGCAAAACCCGATCGTCTGGGCGACCGGGGCCGAAGGCGACAACCAGCTGCACGGGTTCAACGCCACGACCGGGGCGGTCGTCTTCGCCGGCAGCGGCACCCAGATGTCCGGCCTCCGGCATTTCGGAACGATCATGGCGGCCGAGGGCCGGCTCTACATCGCGGCCGACAACCGGATCTACGCCTTCGCTTTCAACGGGCTCTAGTGTGGCGATTCCGAAATTCGCCCATTCTCGTGGCGGGCTCCGAGCGAATTTCGGAATCTCCAGCCACACTAGCAACTTTATGAATCCAGTGTGCTTTTCGGATTTGAAGTTCGCAACCGTGCCCGACCGAGAGATGTTGCGAACGTCAAATCCAGCACACTAGGCGCTGCCGCCGGATTTCGGCCGCTTCTCGCCGGCGACGAAGGCGTCCCCGGCCTTGTCCGCCCCTGAGGGCAGGGGCGCGCCGGGATCGGCAATCCAGTGAATGACGTCCTCGGCGACGACCGGATATTCGAGGTCGCGGAGCAGCATGTGCCAGCCGTCGCGGTAATACGCGACGCGCTGCCGGCCGGAGGCACGCCCGGGCAGCCGGGCGATCAGCTCGCGCATCGCGTCCTCGGGGATGACCTCGTCATGGGCGCCATAGAGCAGCAGCGTCGGCAGCCGCAGTCGGGGAGCCGCGCGCACCGCCTCGTCCATCAGATCGACCAGTCCGTAGATCGCGTCGCTGCGAGTTTCCTTGATGAACAGCGGATCGGCGCCGAGACGCCGCAGCATCGGGATGTTGTCGGAGGCCTCCACGCCCAGGCCCTCGCCGGTGAACCGCATCGACGGCATGATCCGTCCGGCGATCCAGAGCGCGACCCGCTCCGACAGGGTCTCCGTATCGCGCCCCCAGATTGCCGGCGCCGCCAGGATCAATCCGTCGGGGGCCGAGTGCGGCGCGATCCCGGCCAGCGCGTCGATCGCGACCGCCCCGCCCATGCTTTCGCCGAGCACATAGACCGGCACGGCCGGATAGCGGGCCCGCACCGCGCGGATCGCGCCGACAAGATCCTCCGCAAGGCCATGCGATCCCGGCCAGCGTCCGGCGTGCGGATTGGCGCCGAAGCCGCGCTGGTCATAGGCGATGGTCGCGATGCCCTCGCGCCGCCATAGCTCGGCCGCCATCTCGAAGGCCGATTTGCGGTCGTTGAACCCGTGGACCGCGAGGATGATCGTCCGCACCGGGGTCGGGTGTCCCCAGGCGTCGCAGGGGAGCTCGACCTCCAGCGGCAGCCGGGTGCCGTCATCCGCGATCAGTACCTGATCGTCCAGATGCGCGACCGGCGAACCATCCGCGATCGCCGGTCCCTCGGCATTGGGGCTCTTCGAGAAATCCGGCGCGCAGCCGGCCATCAGCAGCGGGAGCAGCACGGCCGCAAATCGGAATCTCACGCGGGCTGGGTCTCCGTGGCGGCGCGACCGGTGACGTCGAGGAAGATGTCCTCGAGATCCGTCTCCTCGGTGCTGAGATCGACGATCTCGAGCCCGGCGGCCTGGATCTCGGCAAGCAGCGGCCCGAGCAGCGTGCGGCTCGGCCGATAGGTGAGACGCAGGCGGAACGGCGCCAAACGCTCCATCCCGAGACGGGCGAGCTCCGGCGGCACCGGGTCCGGGTCAGTGGAGAGCGTGAGCGTCACCTTCTTCGCATCGAGCCGGCGCAGCAGCGCCGCTGTCGAGTCGTGCGCCACCACATGGCCGCGATGGATGATCGCGATGCGGTCGCACAGTGCCTGTGCCTCCTCCAGGTAGTGGGTGGTGAGGAGGATGGTGCAGCCGCCGGCATTGAGCCGCTTCACATAGGCCCAGAGCTGCTGGCGCAGCTCGACATCGACGCCGGCGGTGGGCTCGTCCAGCACCAGGATCGGCGGGGCATGGACCATCGCCTTCGCCACCATCAGCCGCCGCCGCATCCCGCCCGACAGCGTCCGCGCGTAGGCGTCGGCCTTGTCGAGCAGGCCGACCGCCGTCAGGATCTCGTCGGTCCGCCGCTCCGACTTCGGCACGCCGTAGAGCCCGGCCTGCAGGTCGAGCGCCTCGCGGGGGGTGAAG
>DATGFU010000343.1:0-4730 GCA_035308865.1 Allostellaceae bacterium
GCGGTGCTCGTTGCCCATGGCACCATGGGCGGCATCGGCGTCGTCATGGCGGTGTTCGAGTTCGACTTCATGGGCGGTTCCATGGGTACCGCCGTCGGCGAAGCGCTGGTCGCCGCGGCCGACCTCGCGGTGCTGCAGAACGCGCCGCTGATCGTGATGCCATCCTCCGGCGGCGCGCGCATGCAGGAAGGCATCCTGTCGCTGATGCAGATGCCGCGCACCACGATCGCGGTGGCGCTGGTGCGCGAGGCCGGGCTGCCCTATCTGGTGCTGCTGACCGATCCGACCACCGGCGGCGTCAGCGCCTCGTTCGCGATGCTGGGCGACGTCACCATCGCCGAGCCCGGCGCGGTGGTCGGCTTCGCCGGCGCGCGCGTGATCGAGGAGACGATCCGCGAGAAGCTGCCCGATGGGTTCCAGCGCGCGGAATACCTCTTGGAGCACGGCATGGTCGACATGGTCGTCCGCCGCCACGAGCTCCGCGAGACGCTGGCGCGGGTGATCTCGCTGCTGACCGAGCCGGTCGTGAAGTCGGCGGCTTGACGCGGCTGCCCCCTCCCCCCACCCCCCTCCCGCAAGGGGAGGGGGAGAATGCAGTTCCCCCTCCCCTTGCGGGAGGGGGGTGGGGGGAGGGGGTGCATCGATAGCCATCCATGGCCCGCAGCGACGCGATCCTCGAGCGGCTCACGCGGCTGCACCCGCGGTCGATCGATCTGTCGCTCGACCGGATCCGGCATCTGATGCGGATTCTGGGCGATCCGCAGGAGCAGCTGGCGTCCGTCATCCATGTCGCCGGGACCAACGGCAAGGGCTCGACCGTGGCGACGCTGCGGGCGCTCTTCGAGGCGGCCGGCTACCGCGTCCACGCCTATACCTCGCCGCATCTGGTGCGCTTCGCCGAGCGCATCCGGCTGGCCGGGCGCCTCATCGAGGAGGACGCGCTGGTCGAGCTCCTCGAGGAGATCGAGCGGCGCAACGACGGCACGCCGATCACCTTCTTCGAGATCACCACGGCGGCGGCCTTCCTCGCCTTCGCCCGCACCGCGGCCGACGTCGTGCTGTTGGAGACCGGGCTGGGCGGCAGGCTCGACGCGACCAACCTCGTCACCTGGCCGGCCGCGACGATCATCACGCCGGTGGCGATGGATCACATGAACTGGTTCGGCGACGACCTTCGGATGATCGCTCGCGAGAAGGCGGGGATCCTGAAGCCGGGCTCGCCGGCCGTGATCGGCCGGCAGGAGCCGGCGGCACTCGCGGTGCTGGAGGCGCGGGCGCGCGAGTTGGATGCGCCGCTTCACCGCTTCGGCGTGGAATGGACCGCCGCGCCGGCCGGCGAGGGCTGGCGGTACGAGGGGCCGCGATGGCGCTTCGACCTGCCGCCGTCGCGCCTGCCGGGCAGGTACCAGATCGACAATGCCGGCGGCGCGGTCGCCGCGCTGGAGGTGCTGGAAGGATTCGCCTTCACCCGCGAGACGCTTGCGGCGGGGCTCGCGGCGGTGGAGTGGCCGGCGCGGATGCAGCGTCTCACGCGCGGCCCGCTCGTCGACCGCCTGGGTCCGGTGCACGAGCTATGGCTCGACGGCGCCCACAACGCCCATGCCGGGGCGATGCTGGCGGAGCAGGCGGCGGAATGGTGCGACCGGCCGCTCCATCTCGTCTTCGGCGGTCTCACCACCCGCGATCCGCGCGACGTGCTGCGGGACGTGGCGCCCTTCGCGGCGGGACTCCGGGGCGTCGCCATTCCCGGGGAGGCCAATGCCCATCCGGCCGAGGCGATCGCCGCCGCCGCAGGCGACCTCGGCATCCCGGCCGCGCCGGCAGCAAGCGTGGCCGAGGCGATCGCGGCCATCGCCGACGGGGCGGGTGGGCCGGTCCGCGTGCTGATCTGCGGCTCGCTCTACCTCGCCGGCCACGTGCTGGCGGAAAACGGATAGACGGGAGAGGGGGGAACGAGCCCTCTCCCGCGGAAGCGGGGGAGGGTTGGGTGGGGGTGTCTCAATCTGCTCCGTCGACCCCGTAGAGACGGCCGATCTCGCAGACCGTCTCGTCCGCCTCGTAGCGCTCCGGGTGGAAGCCGTAGAGCAGCCGGCGGATATGGCGGTCGTTGACGCCGAGATGCCGGGCGATCTCGTTGATCGGGCGGCCGAGGATGCGGAGCGCCCGCGCGTCGAGCCAGCGCAGATAGGCGCGGGCGCAGGGAATGATGAAGCGTTCGCCGCCAAAGGCAGCACCGAGGCGCCGGGCGTTCTCCGCGCCGAGGCAGCGGGTGAGCTTGTGGCCGGGGCCCGGACGCTTCGGAATGTAGAGCGGCCGGCCGCCGAAGCGGCGCGCCAGCACGAGCGCCGGGCCGGTGCCGATCGCCTGCGCCATTTCCGAGAGCAATTCCGCGGTGATTGCCTTGGCGTAGTCGAGTCGGTGCCGCAACGGCGGCGGATCCGGATGATCTACGGTGTCGATGGGCTCCGATTCGCGCGCCAGATAATCCATCGCCGCCTCCCTGCCGAGTTCGCTGCCGGACTCCGATCATGACCAATCCGGATATACATGGCAAGAGGAAAGAACAAATCGGATACACATTTTGCTTCCATTCTATCCGAAATGGGCATAGGCTCGCGTTCATGACTGAGAATCGGTTGCGCGAGTGGCGCGAGCGGGAAGGGTTGTCGATGCAGGCGCTGGCCGAGCGCATCGGCACCTCCGCGCCGCAGATCAACAAGCTCGAGAAGGGCGAGCGGCGGCTGACCCTCGACTGGATGACGCGCCTGGCCGCCGGGCTCGGCTGCGAGCCGCGCGACTTGATGCCCGAAGGCGAGCCGCCGCGCCGGCTGCCGGGCGGCGAGGCGGCGCTCGGGCCGGCGCCGCATCCCATTGATCCGCGTGATCTCATCCCGGTGCGGAGCGCGGCGCGCGGCGGCTCGGAGCAGGAGATGTTCCTGACCGACGGGCCGATCGACTACGTCCGGCGGCCGCCCTCGCTGGCCCATGTGCGGGACGCCTATTCGATCTACATGCTCGGCGATTCGATGACGCCGCGCTTCCGCCAGGGCCAGCTGCTGCACGTCAACCCGTACAAGCCGCCCCAGCTCGGCGCCGGCGTCGTCGTGACCAAGGCCGACGATGCGGTGCTGATCAAGGAATTTGTGCGGATGAACGGCGAGAAGCTGCAGCTCCGCCAGTACAATCCCGCCGGTCCGGTCGACCTGCCGCTGGAGGCGATCCGCAGCGTCCATACGATCGTCGGCCTCGACGAACCGTAACCGTTATGGACATAGGCCGAGTCGCGGCCGCCTCGCCGATACTCATGGCGAGTGTCGCAAAAATCATCCTGTCAAGAGATCTTTGTGGTGGACTGCATGTCTTCCACGCGCCATGGTCACGCATCGGCCGAGGGGGGTGGCTAATACACAAACCGCACCTGTGATACTCCAACGAACCTGCGGGGGCCCGTTGAAGCACGCACTTGCTTTGATTTTCCTTTTGTCTGCAACGCTGTCGGGAGCGGCGCAGGCTGGCGCAAACAACTGTGTGGCCTATGTGAAGGCCGTCACGGGCTTCAGCCTGATGGGCGATGCCTGGCAGTGGTGGGGCGCCGCCCAGAATGTCTATGAACGCGGCTACGTCCCGGCACCGGGCGCCGTGATGGTCTTCTCACGGTCCGGCCGCATGCATGTCGGCCACGTTGCGGTCGTCCGCGAGATCGTCGGCCCCCGCGAAATCCTGATCGACCAGGCCAATTGGCATCACGGCCGCGTCGACCGCGGCGTGTCGATCCATGATCTCTCGCTGAACAACGACTGGAGCAGCGTCGAGGTCGAGTGGAGCAAGGGCGTCTATGGCGGCCCCTTCCCGATCACCGGCTTCGTCTATGCCCCGGGCACGCCGCTCTCGGCGGAGGCGCGGCGTCCCTTGATCGAGCGGGCGCAGCCACAGCTGGTCATGGCCTCGGCCCGCAGCATGAACAAGGGCAAGTTGATCCTGGCCGGCGGCCGGAACGCTATGGCCCAGCACGGGTCGATCCGCGAGGCCGGTCTGACCGCGCCCGCGAAGTCGACCCATCAGGTCTCTCACCGGGCGACACCAGCGGTATCGAAGGCGGAGGCGAAGCCGCAGGAGCCAAGGGCGTCGAAGGCCGCGGCGAAGCCGGGGGAGGCCAAGTTGTCCAAGGCCGTGGCAAAGCCGCAGACGGCCAAGGCCTCGACGGCGGTCGCCAAGAATTAGGCGCCTCGGCGGCTGAAGCAAGATCAGGTCGAGTTGTGCGTCCCCAGGTTACGATCCGGGAGTCGTCACCGGACTCCCGCGATCCCCATTGTCGTCAGCGTGTGGTAATAATAGCCTGCGAAACACCCGATGACGAACATTGTCAGAGCGAGAAATAACGCGGTGCTTCGCTTCATTTCTTGAACTGCCCCTTCACCCGCGCGACATTCAAAATTGCTATTTTGATCAGCCGCCGATCACTCGTTCCGCCAGCGCCGCCCTGAGGCCGTCCGGAATCGGCGCCGAGCGCCGCGTCTGCTGATCCATCACCACCACGACGCTCTCGGCCGAGGCGACGCAACGGCCGCCCAGGAAGACCCCCTGCCCGAGCGTCACCGAGCTGCGGCCGATCCGGATGACTCCGGTGCCGATCTCGACCTCGTCCGGCCAGTGGAGCTCGGCACGGAAGTCGAGCGCCAGCCGGGCGATTACCCAGATCGACCCCGGCCCGGGGAGCGGCAGGCCGGACC
>DATGFU010000344.1:0-6139 GCA_035308865.1 Allostellaceae bacterium
CGGCCGCCATCGGCCAGCCGAGCCCGCCGGCCGCGCCGGTGACGATGACGCGCCGGCCGGCGAGCGCGGTCACTGGATGCTGCGCCCGATCGCGAGCCGGTGGATCTCCGAGGTGCCGAGCAGGATCCGGTGGACGCGCGACTGGGTCCACAGCTGCGAGATCGGCATCTCATGCGCATAGCCCATGCCGCCGTGGAACTGCAGGCACTGGTCGGTGACGCGGAACTCCAGCTCGGAGGTCCACAGCTTGCAGACCGAGGACTCGACCGGCGTGATCCTGCCGTCCATGTGCTGCGACTTCGCCAGGCACTGGTCGACGAAGGCGCGGCCGATCATCAGCTCGGCCTTGATGTCGGCGAGCTTGAACTGGCTGTTCTGGAAATCGATGATCCGCTGGCCGAAGGCCTTGCGGTTCTTGACGTATTCGACGGTGATCTGGAACGCCAGCTCGGCCGCCGCGAGGTAGCGCGCGCCCTCGGCGATGCGCATCTCGTTGAGCGAGCCCATCACCATCTTGAACCCGTTGCCCTCGACCCCGCCGACCAGGCGTTCCTTGGGCACGCGGACATTGTCGAAGGCGAACTCCGCCTCGTTGGCGCAGCCTTTGTGCAGGGTCTCGATCGGCCGCCCCTTCGACACTCCCTTCATGTTCGTGTCGACGAGCAGGATGCTGAAGGATTTGGAGCCGGGGCCTTCGCTCGTCCGGCAGACCACCGGCAGCATCGTGCACATGCTGCCGTTGGTGATCCAGATCTTGTTGCCGTTCAGGATATAGTCGTCGCCGTCCTTCTTCGCATAGGTGCGGAACCCCTGCACGTCGCTGCCCGATTGCGGCTCGGTGAAGCAGGCCTCGGCGATGCACTCGCCCGAAGCGTAGCGCGGCAGCCACTCCTTCTTCTGCTCCTCGGTGCCGCCTGCGAGGATGATGTAGCTCGACCCGTCGATGCCGAGGCCGCCGCCCATGCTGGCGCCGGCGACCGTGTAGCCGGCCTCCTCGTGCAGGATCGCGTGGTGCAGGAAGTCGCCGCCCCCGCCGCCGTATTCTTCCGGGATGCCGGCGCAGAGAATGCCCGCCTCGCCCGCCTTCTTGAACAGGCCGGGATCGAACATGCCCCGCTTCTCCCATTCCTTGAGATGGGGCTCCGCCTCCTTCTTGAAGAAGCGGCGCACCGTCTCGCGGAACTGGTCGTGGCTTTCCGAAAAGATGGGGCGGTCCTGCATCGCGCTCGTCTCCCGTCAGGCTTTGCCGGAACGTAGACGGTGCCCATTCGTATGGTCAATATCTTTACGGTTCACCCGATCGTCGCCGCGACTGGCGGCGCTGGAGTCCCAGCAGCCGCTGCCGGATGCTGTCGAGCGCCGTCAGCAGCGCCTGGCCCTCCGCATTGGGGATGTGGTCCATCGAGGCCGCCGTCATCGCGTCCACCTTCTCGCGCATCAGATGGACGGCGGCGAGCGCCCGCGGCGTCAGGTAGAGCCGGCGCACCCGGCGGTCGCTGTCGTCGAGGCGACGCTCGACCCAGCCGGCGCGCACGGCGCGGTCGACCAGCCCGGTGATCGCGACCTTGCTCAGGTTCAGCCGGTCGGCCAGCTCCATCTGGGTGATCCCCTGGTGCGCGGCGAGGCGGCCTAGCATGCCCCATTGCGCGTGGGTTCCGCCCAGGCTCTTCATGGTCTTGCGCAGCAGCGCCGCCTGCAGCCGCGAGATGTCGGCGACGACGAAGCCGAGGCGGATTTCCCAGTCCTCGCCGGGGCCGTCCAGTGCCGGCGGGGCCGGCGCCTTGCCGGCGCGCAGGCTCTGCGCCAGCTCGGTGGCGCGGGTCCGAGCCCGGCCGGCGGACCAGCCTTCGGCCTCGCCGCCGATGGTGATCCGCTTGGTCGGCGACGGGCGCCCGCCCGAGCGGTATTGAAATATGTAGACGCGCCGGCCCGACGGCGTGAGCTTCAGCCCGAATCCCGGCAGGTCCGTGTCCCAGACGAAGAGGTCCCGAGCGCCCGGCGCCAGCGTATCGACCCGCTCCTGCGTGATCAGGTCTTTCATCGAAGGTCCGTGATTGCTACGGTGCTGCCGCAAGCTAGACAGCAATCACGCCGGCAAGTCCAGCGTCACGAGCAGGAGAGGAAGCGACCGATGTCACCCCGCGACGTGATCGAGCGGCTGATGGCCGCCTTCGAAGCCCTCGATTTCGCGAGCCTCTACGAGCTCGTGGCCGAGGACGTGGTCTACCAGAACATGCCGCAAGGCCCGATCTACGGCCGCGCGGCGCTGAAGCGGCTCTTCGAAGGTTTCGGCAACGTCTCGCAGATCCGCTTCGAGCGGCGCGGGATGGCGGTCGACGGCAACCGGGTGCTGACCGAGCATCTCGACCATCTGGTGATCAACGGCCGCACCTGCGTCGTGCCGATGATGAGCTCCTACACGCTGCGCGACGGCAAGGTCGTCGAGTGGCGCGAGTACTACGACATGCCGACCTTCGAGCGGCAGCTCGGCCGCACGCATCCGGGGGCGGCAGGCTGATCCGGCGCCTAGACAAAAACGCTGCCGCCGTTGACGTTGATGACCTGCCCGGTGACGAAGCCCGCTTCGGGGCTGGTGAGATAGGCGACCGCCGCCGCGACGTCCTCGGGCTGGCCATTGCGCTTGACCGGCTGCGTCGCGACGATCGCGTCGAGGATCGCCTGCCCGTGCGGCAGGCCCGTCACCCCTTCGGTCGCGATGACGCCAGGCGCCACCGCATTTGCAGTGATGCCGTGCGGCCCGCCCTCGTTCGCGATCACCCGCGTCAATCCGATCACCCCGCCCTTGCTCGACACGTAGGCGGCGAACCCGGCGTTACCCTTGTTCACGGTGGCCGAAGCGATCGTGACGATCCGGCCGTAGCCCTGCTGGCGCATATGCGGATAGACGGCGCGACAGCACAGGAAGGTTCCGTCGAGATTGGCCGACATCACCGACCGCCACTGATCGAACCCAAGCTCCTCGAACGGACAGGCCGGGAAGATGCCCGCCGCCGTCACGAGAATGTCGATCTTCCCGAACCGGCCGACGATCGCCGCGATGGCAGATTGGACCGCCTCTGGCGATGCGATGTCGGCGCCGATCCCGATCGCCTGCGCACCGGACGGATCGAGACGCAAGGCCGCTGTCCTGGCACCCTCCTCATCCCGATCGATCAGGCAGACGGCGGCACCGCTCGCACGCAGCCGCGCCGCCACGCCAAAGCCGATGCCGCGGGCGGCACCGGTCACCATCGCGACCTGATCCTTCAGATGCATGTCCTTATCCTCATGTCATGGGGTGCAAAATCATGTCGAAGACCTTCGATCTGATCATCCGCGGCGGCACGATCTTCGACGGCAGCGGCGAGTCCGCCTTCGAGGGCGACGTCGCGATCTCGGGCAACCGGATCGCGCAGATCGGCCGTGTCGCCGAGACCGGAAGCGAGGAGATCGACGCGGTCGGCATGGCGGTCACGCCGGGGTTCGTGGATGTGCATACGCATTACGACGGACAGGTCACATGGGAGCATACGCTGTCGCCCTCCTCGGGGCATGGCGTCTCGACCGTCGTGATGGGCAATTGCGGCGTCGGCTTCGCCCCGTGCCGACCGGCCGAGCGGGACATGCTCGTCCGGCTAATGGAGGGCGTGGAAGACATCCCGGAGGTCGTGATGACTGCCGGCATCCCATGGAACTGGGAGACGTTTCCCGACTACCTCGACGCGCTGGACCGGCGATCTTTCGACATCGACGTCGCCGCGCAGCTCCCCCACTCGCCGCTCCGCGTCTATGTGATGGGCGAGCGCGGCGCGAACCGGGAACCGCCGACCGAGGACGACCTGGAGCGGATGCAGGCCCTCACGGCGGAAGCGATCCGCGCGGGCGCGATCGGCGTCTCGACCTCGCGCTCGCTCGGGCACCGCAGCAAGGACGGGAGCCTCGCGCCGAGCACGACCACCGAGGAGAGCGAGCTCGCGGCGCTCGCCCGGGGATTGCGCGATGCCGGCGGCGGCGTGTTCCAGCTCCTCACCAACAACGAGAGCGACCCGGCACCCGAGGCCGCCTTGATGCGGCGGCTGATGGAGGTTTCGGGCCGGCCGCTCTCCTTCACCCTCTTGCAAACCTCCTGGATGCCGGAGGCCTGGCGCACGCTGCTGAGCGGCGTCGAGGCGGCGAACGCAGCCGGGCTGCCGATGCGGGGCCAGGTCTTCCCGCGCCCGATCGGCGTGCTCTTCGGGCTCGATCTGTCGCTTCATCCCTTCGCCCTGCACCCCTCGTTCCAGCCTCTGTCGGCCTTGCCGCTCAAAGAGAAGGTCGCCGCCTTGCGCGATCCCGAGATGCGGCGCCGGCTGCTGTCGGAGAAGCCCGTGCACGCAAACCCGCTCGTTCAGGCGCAAGCGCAGCGGCTGGACCGGATGTTCCGCTTCGGCGACCCGCCCTGCTACGAGCCCGATCCTAGCGACAGCATCGCGGCGCAGGCGGAACGGCGCGGTATCTCCGCCTATGAATTGGCCTACGAGCTGCTGCTCGAGCAGGACGGAACGGCGCTCTTCTACAATCCCGCCACCAACTACGTGGACAACAACCTGAACGTCGCGCGCCGACTGATGACCCATCCCTCGACGATCGTGGCCCTTGGCGACGGCGGCGCGCATTACGGCCTCATCTGCGATGCCAGCTATCCCACCTACGTGCTCACGCGCTGGATGCGGGATGCGGCGGGCGACGAAAAATGGGACATGGCATCCGCCGTCCACGCCCTCGCCGCCAAGCCGGCCGCAGCCATGGGCTTCAACGATCGGGGGACCATCAGGCTGGGCCGGAAGGCCGATATCAACGTGATCGATCTCGACCGGCTGCGGCTCCATGCGCCGCGACCCGTCTACGATCTCCCTGCCGGCGGAAGGCGGCTGCGCCAGCAGGCCGACGGCTATGTGGCCAATATCGTGTCGGGCGTGATCACCTATCGCGACGGCGAACCGACGGGCAGCTTGCCCGGCCGGCTGGTGCGGGGCGCGGTGGCTCAGGGCTGAGGGCCGAAAGCCTCGCTCAGGAGAGCCTGCAGCGACGTCCAGGCGCGGTGATCGGCCGTGGGGTGATACTCGGCGACGGCGGGCCGGTTCAGCCGGCCGGCGTCGGGATCGGTGAAGTTGTGCTTCACCCCGCCGTAGAGATGGATTTGCCAGTCGGCCTGTGCGGCCGTCATCTCCGCGGCGAAAGCCTCGATCCGGCCGCGGGGCACGAGGGGATCGTCGGCGCCGAGGCAGGCGAGGATGCGCGGCGCGAGGCCGGGCCGCGCCGGCATCGTCGTGTCGAGCGCGCCGTGGCAGCAGCAGACGGCGGCGAGAGGTGCGCCAGTCCGGGCCAGCTCCAAGGCGGCCGTACCGCCGAAGCAATACCCGACGGCGGCGAGGCGGGCCGCGTCGACCTCAGGGAGCGCCGCCAGCGCGTCGAGGCCCGCCTGCATCCGCCGCCGCAGCTCGTCCGCGTCGTCCCGCAGCGCCGCCGTCAGCGCATAGGCTTCCGCGAGGTCCCCTGCGATACGACCCTCGCCGAAGAGATCGACGGCCAGGGCCTCATAGCCGAGCTCGCCTAGCATTCTTGCCCGCCGTTCCGCCTGCCTGCCGAGGCCGAAGCCGTCGTGGACCACCAGGATGCCGGGACGCAGGTTGCCGCCGGCCGGCCGCGCCAAGCGGCCATGCGCTTCGACCGCGCCGGCCTTGTAGCGGAGAGTTTCCAGCGCCATCGCGACCAGCGCGCTACAGCAGGATCGACACCTTGCCCTGCGGCACCAGTCCTTCGAGGTCGAGGATGGCGCGCTTGCTCTTGATCCCGAACCCGCCGCCGGGGCGGCGCACCAGCGTGTAGAGGCTGTGGCCCATGTAGTGGTTGGTGATACTGCGCTTGGTGCGGAACACGACGAAGCTGACCTGCGCCTTGACCGTTTCGGCCGTGTCCTCGCGGATGATCACGTTGCCGTAGAGATGCCGCGTCACCGAATGTGGGAACTCGATATGCGCGGTGTCCTTCTTCAGCCGCACGATCCGCTGCTCCAGCCGGAAACGGTCGTCGGCGATAAGAAAGAGCGCGCTGTCGGGCGAGGCGGTCTCGGGATCGAACTCGGCGGTGGGCGCCACCT
>DATGFU010000345.1:0-17479 GCA_035308865.1 Allostellaceae bacterium
TCCTGCGCCGCCTCGTCGGTCTCGCGGGCGATGACGAAGGCGGCAAGCCCGAAGCGCACCGGCGGCCCCGACCGAGGCCGTGAGGCGACGTCGGCGATGAGGCGCTGAACGTCCGGCACCGGCTGGCCGTTGATGAACCAGACATCGGCTGCATCGGCGACGAGGCCGCGCGCCGCGTCGGATTCGCCGCCGACATAGATGGTCGGGCGCTCGCGGAACCGGTCCTTGGGCTTCAGCTGGTAGCCGTCGACGGTGAAGTACTTTCCCTTGAAGTCGACCCGCCGGCCGCTCATCAGCTCTCGCACCACGGCGAGCCATTCGCTTCCGTAGGCGTAGCGCTCGTCGTGGTCGGCAAAGACGATCCCCGCCTTCTCGAATTCCGGCTTGAACCAGGCGTTGACGAGGTTGATGGCGAAGCGGCCGCGGCTGATCTCCTCGATCTGCAGCGCCTGCTTCGCCAGCACCACCGGATGGATCAGATAGGGCTTGATCGCGGCGATGATCTCGATCTTGTCGGTAACCGCCGCAAGCGCGGCCGATGCCGTCCAGGTCTCGAGCTGGTCATACTGCTCGCCGAACGGGTTGACGATGTGCTGGGCGACCAGCGTCGAGTCGAAGCCAAGCGCCTCGGCCTCGCGGACCAGCCGCTTGTTGCGCTCCCACGAGGCGTCGGGCGGGTCCTCCGGGTGGTGCATCGAGGCCCACGTGCCATAGACCAGGGACCAGATGCCGAAGCGTGGCGGCTGTATCGACATGAGACTGCTCCTCTCGAGTTGCGGCCGTCAGACCAGCCCGTGGTTCGGCGGGCGCACGCCGTTCAGGGCGAAGTTGCCGAGGTGGTGGTATTTCCAGCGGTTGGGATCGTGCAGCGTGTGGGTGCGTGCGTTGCGCCAGTGCCGGTGCAGGTTGAACCGGTCGTCGGCGGCGCTCGACCCGGCGAAGGAGAAGATCTCGTTCGTCACCTCGAGCACCACGTCGCCGCCGAACGCCTTTGCCGCAGCCACTGCGAGCGAAGCCTCCGCCGCCGTGTCCGCGTCGAGATCGGCCCAGGCCCGGTCGATCGCCCTGCCCGCTTCGAACAGCAGCTGCTCGGCCGCGCGGGTCTTCACCTCGAGCTCGCCGAAGCGATGGATCACGACAGGCTCGTCGGCGACGCGGTCCAGCCCGCTTTCGAACCAGGGACGGGTCTTGGTGCGGATGAACTCGGCGGCCTCGGCGAGCGCACCGCGAGCGATGCCCACCTCGATCGCGGCGTGGATGATCTGTCCGAAGGCGCCGGAGGCCTGCGGTGCTTCGTAGTGCCGCCAATAGGGCAGCACGCGGTCATCCGGCACGACCACGTCGACGAAGCGGACGGTGCCGCTGATCGTGGCGCGCTGGCCCATGGCGTGCCAGTCTTCCTCGGCGGTCACGCCCTCCGCGTGACGGTCGATATACGCGATGACCAGGTGCTGCTCATCATCGATGGCGAAGGCCGGGATGAAGTCCGCCGTGAGCGCGCCGGTGCAGTAGTATTTCGTGCCGTTGAGGCGGAGCACGCCATCGGCGCCGCGCTGCAGCCTGGTCTCGAAATTGAGCACGCCCTTCGTGCCGCGCTCGGAGAGCGCGTTGCCCAGCCGCGCGCCCATCAGGAATTTCGGAAAGAAGAAATCCTTCTGCGGGCCGGTGCCGTCGACCACGATCGATTCGACGAAGCAGAAATGGTTCTGCGGCACCTGGGCGATCGCCGGATCCGCCGCCGCCAGGATCGCGAAGACGCGGACGACCGTCTCGGCGGTCACCCGCGCCCCGCCATGGCTCTTCGGGACGGTGATCCCGAGCAGGCCCGAGGCGGCGAGCCGCCTCAAGGCCTCGTAGGGAACCGTCCCGAGCCGGTCGCGTTCGGACGCACCGGTGAGCAGCCAGGCGGCAAGCGCCTCGGCTGCTTCCAGGGCCTCGGCGTCGTCACGCAGAACCGGCGTCTCCGGAGAGAGCGACGGGGCGAAGGCCAAGGCCGCCATTCCCGCTACTCCGCCGCGACCAGCTTGGCCGCCGGCCGTCCGGCGAAGTCCGCCGAGCGGGCGAGCGGCCGCCCGTCGATGAACTCGTCGAGATCGACCGGCTTCGACAGGAAGCCGTGGTCGTGCAGATGGTCGTGGATGGTGCGCAGCGCAGCGATGTTCGCCGGCGAGAGGTCGATGCCGAGTTCCTCGTGGACCTTCGGCCCGTACGCCACGTCGACCAGCTCCTCGGGCAGGCCGGTCTCGGCGGCGATGATGCGCTTGGTCTCGCGCTCGTTCTCGCGCGCCCACTCCGCTGCCTGACGCAGACGGGCGACGAGGCGAACCGTCAGATCCGACCGTTCGCCGGCCAGGCTGCCACTCACCGTCAGGGGGTAAGGCTGGTTGTTGACCCAGCCCGACGGATCGTCCGTGTGCGGCACCGTTGCGACGATCCGCGCGCCGAGGAAGGATTGCGCGAGCACGCCCCCGCCGCCGCCCACATAGATCGCGTCGACCTCGCCGCGAACCAGGGCGGCGATCGTGTCGCGATGGAAGCCGAAGGCCGATCTCGCGTCCCACAGGCTGGCCGAGCCGCCGCTCGCCTGGCTCGTGTCGTCGACGAAGGTGCGCCCGATGGGCAGGTCGACCTGGACGACATCGTCGAGTGTCAGGCCCGCCGTTTTCAACACCAGCTCGAAGCCGCGCAGGACGGAGGCCCGCCAGAAATCGATCGAGTCGTTGGCCCGGCACGGGATGGCGACGCGCTTGCCGGCCAGTCCGCGCGCGTCCGAAATGCCGCTGCCCGGCAGCGCCAGCACGACCTGACGTACCCAGCTGCGCGACAGCGCGACGATCTTGAGCTCGCGGCCGCGCGAGCGTGTGACGAGCGGCGGGATGGCCCCGCCATGGCGGATGGAGTTCGCCTGGGTGTGGTCGAAATGCGACTGCCGGACGGTGCGGTCGTCCGACGAGGCGAGCGAGCGGAAGGCGATGCCGTCGCGGCCGAATTCCTCGTCGAGCCAGCCGAGGCGCACGGCCACCGAGAAGGCGGTCGGGACAGGGCAGCGCGTGTACCAGATCGTGTCGATGGTCATGTCGGTCTCCTCTGGATCCTCAAGCCGCGTCTCAGGCGGCGCGGCGGGCGAAGTCGGACGCCCCGGCAAGCGGACGGCGGTCGATGAAGGCATCGAGATCGAGCGGCCGCGCGAGGAAGTCGCGCGACAGCAGATCGTCGTGCAGGGTCTGAAGGGCGGCGACCCGGCGCGGCGTCAGATCGATGTCGAGCTGCTGATGGACCTTCGGCCCATAGGCATGGTCGACGAACTGCTCCGGCAGGCCGGTCTCGGCGGCGATGATGCGCTTGGCCTCGCGCTCGTTATCATGGGCCCAGCCGGCCGCCTCGCGAACCCGGGCCACGAGGCGCGCCGGGATGTCCGGCCGCACGTCGGCGAGCGCGCCGCTGACGGTCAGGGTGAAGGGCTGGTTGTTGACAAAGCTGGCGAGGTCGTCGCCGGAATCGTCGACCTCCGCCACGACCCGCGCGCCGGTATAGCCCAGCACGGTGACCCCGCCGCCGCCCTGCGTGAAGATCGCGTCGACATCGCCGCGCAGCAGCGCCGCCGCCTCGTCCCGCTGGTATCCGAGCATGAAGCCGGCGTTCCACAGGATCTCGGAACGGTCGGTGGTCGCGGTGGCATCGTCGATGAAGCGCCGCTGGATCTGGAAATCGACCGGCACGACATCGTCGAAGGTGAGCCCCGCTTGGCTCAGCACAAGGTCGAACCCGCGCAGGACGGTCGCCCGCCAGAAGTCGATGGGATCGTTGACCCGGCGCGGGATGGACAGGCGCCTGCCCTTCAGATCGGCGGCGCCCTTGATGCCGCTGCCGGGAAGGGCCAGCACCTGCTGCCGCCACGACGTGACGGACAGGCCGACGAGGCGGAGGTCGCGGCCTCTCGAGCGCGTGACCAGCGGCGGGATGGCGCCGCCGTGGCGAGTCGAATTCGGCTGCGTGTGGGCAAAATGCGACTGCCGGACCACCGGGTCGAGCGACGAGGCCAGCGAGCGGAAGACGATGCCGTCCCGCTCGAACTCCTCGTCGAGCCAGCCGAGCTTGACCGCAATCGCGAAGGCGGTCGGCACCGGGCAACGTGTGTACCAGATCGTGTCGATGGACATGTCGGTCTCCTGAGAACTGGCCCGGCTCATGCGGCGCGGCGGGCGAAATCGGCTGCCGCGGCGAGCGGCCGGCGATCGATGAAGGCGTCGAGATCCACCGGCCGGTCGAGGAAGCCGCGTGCCAGCAGATCGTCGTGGAGCGTGCGGAAAGCGGCCAGCCGCTGCGGCGACAGATCGATATCGAGCTGGCGGTGGACCGCCGGCCCGTAGGCCTCATCGACGAGCGATTCCGGCAGGCCGGTCTCGGCGGCGATGATCCGCTTGGTCTCGACCTCGTGATCGCGGGCCCAGTCGGCTGCCTCGCGCACCCGCGCCACCAGCCGCGCCGCGAGATCCGTGCGCTCCTCCGCGAGCGCGCCGCTGACAGTGAGCGGGAAGGGCTGGTTGTTGACGTAGGTCGAGGGATCGCCGGTCTCGTCGACCTCGGCCACGACGGTGGCGCCCAGCACGCCCCGGAGCGTCACGCTGGTGGCGCCCTGGGTCAGGATCGCGTCGACCTCGCCGCGCAGGAGCGCCGCCAGCTCGTCGCGCTGGAAGCCCAGCATGGCCGTGGCGTCCCAGAGTGCGTCCTGGCGGCCGGTGCCCGCGGTCGTTTCATCGACGAAGGTCCGCGCGACCGGCAGGTCGACGAGCTTCGTGTCGGCCAGCGACAGCCCCGCCGCTGTCAGCACAAGGTCGAACCCGCGCAGCACGGTGGCCCGCCAGAAATCGATCGGATCGTTGACCCGGCGCGGGATGGACAGGCGCCTGCCCTTCAGATCCTCGGCCGTGCGGATGCTGCTGCCGGGCAGCGCCAGCACGCGCTGCTTCGAGCCCGAGACCGAGAGCCCGACGACGCGGAGGTCGCGCCCGCGGGCGCGGGTCAGAAGCGGCGGGATGACGCCGCCGTGGCGTACCGAGTTCGCCTGGGTGTGCTCGAAATGCGACTGGCGGACGGAAGCGTCGCGGGATGCCGCGAGCGAGCGGAAGGCGATGCCGTCGCGCGCGAACTCCGCGTCGAGCCAGCCGAGCCTGAGGGCGACCGCGAAGGCGGTCGGCACCGGGCAGCGCGTGTACCAGATGGTGTCGATGGTCATGGTCGGTTGCCTTTCGCTCCGGGGGGTAATCGGGTTGAACGTCAAGCGGCGCCGGCGAGCAGGGTCTCGCCGCGAACGCGCGGAAACAGCTCGCGGGCGAACCGCTCCATCTCCGCTTCGAAGGGCTGGAACTGCAGCATGAAGAGATCGACGCCGATCTCATGAAAGGCGGCGATCCGCTCCGCGACCTGCTCGTAGCTGCCGACGAGGCCGGCGGCGGTGCCGCCGTTGGTCCCGATATGCGGGAACTTCACCGCGGTGTGGAACATCACGGCCTTGGGATCGACCTTGGCATAGAGATCCGCGAGTTCGCCCCGCTCGCGATTGGCGCGCTCCCAGGCGACGCGCAGCTCTTCCTGGGCCTCGCCCTCGCTGGGCCGGGCGATGACGTAGGCGGAGAGGCCGAAGCGGATCGGCGCGTCGGTGCGCGGCCGCTCCCGCACCGAGGCGATCAGGCGGCGCACCTCGTCGATCGGCTGGCCGTTGATGAACCAGACATCGCCCAGCGCGGCCGCGAGATCGCGGGCGGGGTCCGACTCCCCGCCGACATAGATCGTCGGCCGCTTGCGCGTTCCGGAGCGCGGGCTCAGCCCGACATCGTCGAGATGGAAATATTTGCCGTGAAAGGTGGTCCTGCGATTCTCGAAGAGCGAGCGCACCACGCTCAGCCATTCGGTGCCGTAGACATAGCGCTCGTCGTGCTCGCGGAGGCCGATGCCGGTCTTCTCCAGCTCCGGCTTGAACCAGCCGTTGACGATGTTGATGGCGAACCGCCCGCCGCTGATTTCCTCGATGCCGAGCGCCTGCTTGGCCAGCACCACGGGATGGCAGAGCGGCGGCTTGATCGCCGTGATGATCTCGATGCGCGAGGTGAGCGCAGCCAGCGCGGCCGCCGAGCTCCAGGCATCGAGATAGGGGGTGTCGTCGCCCTTGGGGGCGAGGGTGTGCTGGGCGATCAGCGTCGCGTCGTAACCGAGCTGCTCCGCGCGCAGAATCTGTGCGCGGACCCGCTTCCACGAGGCGTCGAACGGATCGTCCGGATGCCTGGACGAAGCCCAGGTACCGGGATTCATGGACCAGACGCCGAAGCGCGGGCCCGTTCGCAGCGTGCTCATGACCGGAACTCCTTCGCGGCGGGGAAGCGGACGGGGACGGCATGGCCGGAAGGCCGCGCCGGCGGCTCGGACGGGTCGCACCACAGCGACCAGAGGATGTCGATGAACACCGGAGCCCCAGCGGGATCAGGCGTAGCCGAGCTTGTAGTTCGGATAGGCGCCGTTGAGGGCATAGTCGCCGACCTCCCTGGTCTTGTAGGCGAGCGGGTGGTGAAGGGTGTGGGTGCGGATGTCCCGCCAGAAGCGGTCGAAGCCGATGCCTCGGGTTGCCGCGCGGGCGCCCATCGCCTCGAACAAGCGGCTGGTCGCATCGAGAGCCGCACGGGCTGCCGCGACCCGCCCCGTGAACAGAGCGATCGCGGCCTCGCCGCGCTCCGCCTCGGTGAGCGCAGGTCCCTTCGGAATGGCGGCCTCGATCACCGCGCCGGCGCGGTCGACCAACAGCTCGGCGCCGGCCAGCTCGATATAGACCTGGCCGTAGAGCTCGAGGATGTAGGGATCCTGCGATGCCTTCTCGACGCCCGAACTGATCCAGGGCCGCGTCCGCGTAAGCGTATAGTTGCGCGCGAACTCGAAGGCGCCGCGCGCGGCGCCCACGTAGTAGTTCGTGTAGAATAGCCAGACCATCAGCCCGAACAGGGCTTCCCACGGCCTGTACTCGCCGATGCCGTCGATCGGGCTCACGAACGCGTCCCGTCCGACCGTCACCTCCTCGAACAAGATGCTGCTGCTGTCGGCGACACGCATGCCGATCGCGTCCCAATCCGACAGGATCGTGAGTCCCGGCAGGCCGGGCGTGACGACGAGGTTGACCGGTGCCTTGGTGTCGGCCCGGTTCGCCATCACCAGGATGCGGTCGGCGAGCGGCGCGCCGGTGCAGAAGGTCTTGCGGCCGTTCAGCACCGCCTTGTCGCCGGCAAGCGCGACCTCGAGCGTGGGATCCAGCGGGTTGTAGACGACGCCGAGGAACCAGTTCTCCCGCACCGTGTCGGCGAGAAGGCGCTCGGCCGAGCCGTGGAGCCCGTGGATCCACAGCGAGGTCGTTGCGATGAAGTGGATGCCGAGCAGCATCCCGAGCGAGGCGTCGCCGCGCGAGATTTCGCGGACGAGGCGGGCGAGCGTCTCCCATTTGAGCCCCGCACCGCCGAAATCCTTCGGCACGGAGAGGTTGAGCAGCCCCGACTCCTTGAACCGGGTGATCTCGTGCGTCGCCCACACACGGTTGAGGTCGCGATCACGGGCGGTGGCGGCGAACTCGTCCGCCAGCCCGGCGGCCACGGCGAGCCAGCGTTCGGCGTCGAGGGACAGATCGGCCATGGTCAGGCGCGCTCCGGCAGCGGTGCCGCAAGCGGCTCGCCCAGCGCCGATTCCCGCACCTGCCGGATCAGCAGGGCAGTCGCAAACGCGCCGGCGATGAAATAGCCCGCCGGGATCACAAGCAGCGCCTGGCCGATCCCGAACCGGTCGGACGCCGCGCCGATCAGCACGGAGGCGAGGAAGGCGCTGCCGAGATTCTGCGCCACCATGGCCAGCGAGACGGCGGTGTTGCGAACCCGGGCCGGCACGATCTCGAAGAGCAGCGTCGCGATCACGCCCCAGGTGAACCCGGCGAAGAAGGTCTGGACGAGGAGCAGCCCTTCCGTCGCCGCAAGCCCGTGGCGTCCGAGCAGGATGACCGAGACGGTGGTGCCCGCCAGCACGTCGCCGGCGACCAGCCAGTAGGTGAAGGCGCCCTTGACGCGCCGCGCCAGATGCCCGGCGACGAGGCCGGAGAGGAAGATGCCGGGCGCTCCGGTGAGGAGATAGGTGGAACCGATGAAGGTCACCGCCTCCTGGTTCGAGATCCCGAAGCGCCGCTGCAGGAGCACCGCCGACCAGAAGAACCAGCCGCCGATGGCGACCAAGCGGAAGACGTAGGCGGCCAGGTAGAGTTGGTAGTTCCGGGTTTTGAGAAGGTCCCCGATCTCGGCCGCCGTCGGCTTCGGGATGCCGCCGAGGGCGCTGCCGTCGGCTTCCGTGCGCCGCGGCTCGCGGAGCAGGCCGACGGCCAGCCCGAGGACCAGCGCCGGCAGCGCGGCGATGACGAACGCCTCGTGCCAGCTCGCCTGGGCCGCGACCGCGCCGCCGAGCGCATAGGCCACCGTGGCGGCGAACTGGCCCGTGCTCATGATGACCGCGAAGGCGAAGGCGCGGTGCTTCGGCCCGAAGACATCGGCGATCCAGGTCTGCGACAGCGTCGCGAAGGCGCCGTCGCCGACCCCGGCCAGCGCACGCCAGGCAAGCAGGGCCGTGAACCCGCCGGCGAATCCGCTGCCGATCGAGGCCGCGCTCAGCAGCAGGATCGACGCGAAGATGATCCATTTGCGGGCGAGCCGGTCGCCGAGATAGCCGGCGAGCGGCACGATCGCGACGTAGGCGACGATGGTCGCGGCGTGGAGCTGCCCCAGCTGCTGGTCGGTGAGACGCAGATCGGCTTTGATCGGCGTCAGGAGCGCGCCGATGATGAATACGTCGACATAGCAGAATAGCCAGAGCAGCGTGAAGAAGGCGAGAAGGGCCCAGGACCGCGCGGCGGACTGCCCCGGCCCCCTGTCCCCGTCGAACTCCCCGAAGAAGCGGGCGAGCCGGCCACGCCGGCGGCGCTCCGTTCCCCACCCTTCTCCCGACGCCGCGTGGGAAGGGGCACCCTCAGGGCGGCTCGACAGGCGGGGCCTCACCGTCTTTTCCTCCTAGTAATGGAAGGAGATGCCGCCGAAGACGCTAAATCCGTCTCCGGGGTAGAAAGTGAGGATGCTGTCCTGCCCGTGGTTGTTGTATTGGGTGAGGACGCTCGAGGCGTAATGCACGTCGGTCAGGTTCTTGAACTGGAGATAGCCGTCCCAATGCCCGTCCGGCGGCGCGTAGCCGAACTTGGCGCCGAGCAGCGCGTATTCGCTGTTGGAATAGCTGTTGGCGTAGTCGACGTAGTATTCGGAAGAGTACTCGGTGTTGACGCCGGCATAGAACCCTGACGGGTGCTGGTAGATCAGCTCGGCCTGGTAGTACAGCGGCGGCACGCCCGGCAGGGTATTGTGGCCGAAGGTCGGGTCGTGGTCGTAGTAGAAGTCGTTGTAGGTGAAGTTCTGGCGGAGCACGACGCGGTGCGGCGCTTCCGTCGCAGAGCCGGGGCTGTCCTGCCAGAGCGTCGTGTCGAGCCCGATCTCGACACCCTGGTGGGTGGTCGGCGAGGCGTTGAAGTAGGTCGCCTGGATGTCCGTCGGATGCACCTTGACGGCGAGCAGCTCGTTCTCGACATCGGTATGGTAGAGGCTGATGCTGCCGTCGAAGATGCTCCAGGAGCCCCGGGCGCCGATCTCGTAGCTGGTCGCGGTCTGGTTCTTGAGCTGGCCGACCGTGACGTAGCCGCCGCCGAACTGCACGGGATCGAAGGCGCGCTCCGGCTGCACGGAGCGGCTGATCGCGGCGAAGACCTGGCTCGTCGGCGAGAAATCGTAACGGGCACCGACCCGTCCCTGGTAGTCGGCGCTGCCCTTGTCCTGCTGCGGCAGCTCGCCGGGGATGGGGTACTTCGAGAAGTCGTTGACCCGGCGGGTGTAGATTCCGGCGATCGCGTTGGTGAGCCACAGATCGGGCGCCACCTGCAGTTCGTTGCTGAGGGTCAGGTTGGCGTCGGCCGAACCGGTGAAGCTGGTGCGCGCCGCGAGATTCGTCCAGGCCAGCGCCAGCGTGCCGTTTGCGGGATAGGCCTTGACCTGCGAGTTGGGCGTATACGTGCCCAGAAGATTGACGGTGGTGATGCTGTCGAGGCCGAAGAGCGTGTCGCTGCGCTTGTAGTTGACGACCGCGCTGACATCGTCGAATTCCCAGTCGGTGCTGCCGAAGATCGCGCCCGGCCCGCGGATCGGATAGTGATTGTAGTCGAAGCCGACCCACAGGTCGGAGCCGTCGTCGAGCTTGAAGGTCGTCTTGTCGGCGAGCCAGAACGTGCTCGGATTGTCCCGGCGGCTGCTGTCGACCGCGTTCAGCAGCTCGGCCGGGTCGAGCGGATGCGCCACCGACGGGTCCGCCGCGACCTGCGCCTTGGAGATGCCCCAGAGCTCCTGCTCGTAGGCGTAGGCGTAGCGGAAATAGATCCGCGTGGTGATGCTCGGCGTGATCTCGTAGCCGAGATTGGCGGTGACGCGGAACGCCTTGGAGGCGCTGTTCGGCGTGAAGTTGTCGGCGCCGAAGCTGGAGACCGAGACATAGTAGTCCCACGGGCCGATGACCTGGCCCGAGCTCAGCTCGCCGCCGAAGAACCCGTAGCTGCCGGCATCGAACCGGCCCTCGAATTCATAGGCGTCGCGGCCGGTGTGGGTGGTGAAGTTGATCGCGCCGCCCAGCTCCTCGGCGCCCGATTGCAGCCCGTCGGCGCCGCGGAAGACCTCGGTGCTGGCAAGATCCTGCGGATTCCACAGCTCGAACGGCGTGCCCGACGGACCGGTGATCGGCAAACCGTCGAACAGGTACTGGATGCCGGTGCGGAAATAGAGGTGGCCGTCATTGATGCCCGAGCCGCGGATGGAGATCTTCGGCGCGCCGCTATTGCCGGCGCTCTGCACGAAGACACCCGGCTGGAAGTCCAGGAGGTCGCCCATGGTGGTCAGGTGCTGGTTGTCCACCTGATCGGCGGTGATCAGGCTGGTGGCGCCGGGCACGAGGCTCAGATCCTCGGCAGTCGCCTCGTTCGTCGCCTGGGTCTTGCTCTCCTTGACCACCACCGTCTTCACCTCCGTTCCGCTCTCCGGGGCGGGCGCCTCCGGCGGCGGGGGCGGCGGTTCCGCCGCCTGCTGCGCCTCGGCCGCTCCGCCACCGCAGACCAGCGCCGCAATTCCCAAGAAAGACAGGTGCTTCGGTGCTCGTTTTGCGTATTGCAACGTTAATCCCCCAATGTAAGAACAACACAGTACTCGGCTCGTGAGACAGATTTCCTCGAAAATACTCTGAATCAGACCAGCACTATCTTCGCCATCCAAATACTCGAGAAGCTACGTCAGCTTGAATTCATAGCGATAGCGGTACCACATGGATTCCGGCTTGCCGTCGACCGAGCCCGGCTTGAAGCGGCAGCGCGTTCTCGCGCCCTCCACAGCGGCTTGGTCGAGGCGGATGTAGCCGGAGGTTCTCTCGACCTTCACATCCATGACCGCGCCGTCCGGCCCGACGAGAACGAGCAGCTGCACGAGCCCCTCCTCGGACATGCGGCGCGAAATCGGGGGGTAAGCCGGGTCGCTGCTGTGCTCGGAATCGAGCGCAGGCGGCACGCGGACCGCGGCTACAGGCGAAGGGGCCGGCGGCGCCGGCCGGTTCGCCGTCACCGCGGCGATCGCGGTCGTCGTCGGCGTGACGGCCACCGCCACCTCCGGCAGGGGCACGAAGGCCGGCGGCGGCAGATCGAGCTTGGGCGGCGGCGGCTTGACGTCGTCCTGCCGCGCCTTGACCTCGTCGAACACCCGAACCTTCAGCGGATCGAGAGCCTGCGGCACGGTTCGGTACGCGAGCGCGTTCACCAGCGCGGCAATCAGTACGGCATGAAACACGGCGACGACGACGAGGCTGGCAAGCCGCGACGAGGGCGGCTCCGACCAGCGTCCAGCCGCCGGAAGCCGGCGCGCCGCCGGCAGCTTCGTCGAAACAGAGGCATAGGTGGCCGTCACGACAAAACCCTCTGCTGTCCGCGATCCCGGCCGGCGAAGACAGGGACGACCCGTCTTCGCCGGCGCCCGTCCTCTGTCACAGAGGAGCAAGCACCCGGATCTTTATCCCTACTGGCTCAGTAGGTCAATATAGCAGATGAATGGTTGCTATGTTGTCAGATCATGAGGGGGTGACGGTGAGGGTCGCCGCCGTGGCCAGTTCAGCACGTCCGCTACAGCCCGCAATCGAGCCTCAGCCCTACATCTCAGGGAGTCAAGATATTATCGGATTGGATCTTATATTGTCGCAGGCCGCCTTGACGAAGCAGGACGGGCAAGGCCGCGCAACACCGCTCAGCTGGAAGCTGAGGCCCTCTCGCCGACGTCGTGTCCGACACGGAAGAGCGCCGGCGGCGTGCCGTTGAGCACGTAGTCGCCGACCACGCGCGCCTTGAACAGGGCAGAATTGTGCGATGCGACGGTGCGGGCGTTGCGCCAGTGGCGGTCGAGATTCCGCGATTGCAGCGTGGACGAGGCGCCCAGCCCGTCGAACAGCCGCCCCGCGATATCGACGACCTCGCGCGACAGCACGACCTGCGCCGCGCCGATCACGATCTCGGCCTCGATGAAGGCTCGGTCGACGGTCGCGAAGTCGGCGCCGGCGGCCCAGAGGTCCCAAGCGTCCTGCAGCGCGACGGCCGCGTGGTCCGCGAGCGCGACGCAGCCCGTCACGCGAGCCTCGATGGCGCCGACGGATTCCTGGATGATCGGGTCGCGGCGGGGAATATCGCCGGTGCCGGTGTAGTAGATCCGCTTGCGCCGCTGCACATCCGCCACGAGGTCGTCGCGAGCCGCGCGGCCGATTCCCGCGAGCACCGCCACGAGAACCATCTGATGGAAGCCGGCGCCGTGATGGCCGCCCTTCACGCCGGCCGGTGTCACGTCCGCCGCGGTGACCTCCACGTCGGTGAAGGTCGTCGTGTCGGTGCCGGTGAGGCGCTGGCCGAAACCGTCCCAGTCGTTCCAGATCTCGACGCCCGGCGCGTTCGCCGGCACCATGACGAGGACCGGCTCGTCGTTCTGGTTCACCGCGGAGACCGGGATCCAGTGGGCGTAGAGATTGCCGGTCGAGTAGATCTTCATCCCGTCCAGGCGGAACCCGTCGCCGTGCGGCGTCACGCGGGTCTCGACCCGCCCGAGCTTGGCGCCGTGCGGCTCGGTGGTGCCGTTGCCGAAGATCTCGCCCCGCGTCACGCGCTCCAGCCAGAGGCGCTGATTCGGTGAATCCGGCTGCAACAGCAGCATCTCGACGCGGAAGAAATGGTGGCGCAGCGCCTGCGGCAGGTTGGATTCGACAGCCCCCAGCTCGACCAGCACGCGGAAGAGCTGCCTCAGCGAGGCACCGTGGCCGCCCAACGCCCGCGGCACGCGCAGTGCGCCGAAACCGAGGCGCTGCAGCTCGCGCACCTCCTCGAACGGGTGGGCGCGTTCACGCTCCCGGCTTGTCGCGGTGGCGCGCAACCGCTCGAAGACCGGGGAGAAATGCTCGATCAGCTGGGCATCCGTCGGCGGCTTCTCGGCGGCCGGCCGAGTGTCGAGAACCGAGATTTCGCCCATCACGCCGCCTCCGTCACCGCAAGCCGTGCGCCGGGTAGCGCTTCGCGCGTCTTCCGCGCCGGGTGCTCGGCAGGAAGGTATGGCCCACGGCCGAAGATCTTGCCGCGCAGCGTCCCGGACGCGTAGCGGTCCTGCATGATGCCTCGGGCCGTCAGGCGCGGCGTCAGCTCATTCACGAAGTCCTCGTAGGTTTTTGGCGAGACTTGATAATAGATGTTCAGCCCGTCGACGCCCGCGTCCTGCCACGCCGCGATCTCGTCGACGATGGCTTCGGGCGTGCCGACGACGTGCTGGCTTGCGAGCCAGCGGGCGAACCGCTCGATCGTCCAGGATTTCTCCGGCGCCGCGGCGAGCATCTGCCGCCCTAGCGGAGGCAGGGCGGCTGCCGCCGGAGCATCGCCGTTCAAGATGTCGGCAACGCGGTCGTTGAGGGCGAACAGCGACAGGTCGAAATTCCAGAACCCGCTGAACTTGGTCAGGATCGACTCCAACGACTGCCGCTCGGCGAGGTCGCGTGCCAAACGGCTTGCCTCCGCCTCCGTGCTGCCGAGGACGAAGGAGAACCCGGCGAATATCTTGACCTGGTCGGCCCTCCGTCCGGATGCAACCGCGGCGCCGCGCAGCTTCGCGATATTGGTCGCAGCGGCGGCGCGGGGAAACGACGTGAACAGGATTTCGGCATGTCGGCCCGCGAACTCGATCCCAACATCCGACTGGGCCGCCTGGAACAGCAGCGGCGTTCGCTGCGGCGACGGTTCGGTCAGATGCGGGCCAGTCACGTCGTAGTAGGGCCCGTGATGATGGATCTCGTGGACCTTGTCGGGATCGGCGTAGATCTGCCGCGCCTTGTCGCTCAGAACGGCATCGTCCTCCCAGCTCGCCTCCCAGAGCTTGTAGACGGCGGCGACGTAATCCTCGGCGCGGCCGTAGCGCTCCTCATGGCTGGGCAGGCCGGCATGGCCGAGATTCCGCCCGGCGCCTGGCAGGAAGCTGGTGACGATGTTCCAGGCGATCCGCCCGCGAGTCAGATGGTCGATCGTCGAGATCTTGCGGGCGAAGGTGTAAGGCGGCTCCTGCAGGATATTCGCGGTCATGGCGAAGCCGAGATCCCGCGTGACATAGGCCAGCACCGGGATCAGCACCGCCGGGTCGTTGACCGGCGACTGCATGCCACTGCGCAATGCCGCGTCGCGGCTGCCGCGATAGATGTCGTAAGGCGCCAGCACGTCCGCGAAGAAGAGGAGATCGAAGCGGCCGCGCTCGAGCAGCCGCGCCAGATCAACCCAATAATCGAGGGTGTTGAACTCGGTCTGGCGGCTTCCCGGATAGGCCCACAGCCCGTGGTCGTGGTGCGACAGCACGAACTCGTTGAAGGCGCTGAACAAAAGCCGTGGTCTTCGGGCCACACCATGCTCCTTAGGCGGCTTAGGACTGCGGCTACACCGACGAGCCCTGCAATGCGACCACACGGTGCAACGCGACACCGGAGTATGTCAATATATTATCAGTATCGCTCTTATTGCATCCACGGTAGCGGCTGATGGCGCGGGCGGGGCTCTGGGAGGGCTACAGAACGTCGGACGGCAAGGCGGTTCGGACGTACTGCGTCATCATTACCGAGGTGAATGCCGCCGGCGGGGATCCTGCAGACGAGGCCGCGGCTCGAATGGTCAGTGATGGGCTGACGTCGCTGCAATGACTGCGCCCGATCGCCTCCGCGGCTTTGTCCTGGCGCCATCGCATGCAATATTTCTGTCATGGAAGACGCATTCACGACCGCACCTGCCGCCGCTCCATCGCCTGTTGAACCGTTGATGGAGGCGGGCGCGTTGGCCTACCGGCTGACGAAGAACGGCGAGGTGCGAATCCTGCTCGTCAGCAAGAAGCGCTCGAAGCAGTGGGGAATCCCGAAGGGTCGGTTGACGCCCGACCTCACCTACGGCCAGACAGCCGCCAAGGAGACCTACGAGGAGGCCGGCGTCCGCGGCCGCATCTCGACCCACTCGGTGGGCTCGTTCCGCTCCATGAAGCGCCTGCCGCAGCAGGGCCGCGAGTGCGTCATCGAGGTTTGGGTCTATCTCCTGGAAGTGACCGAGCGCCTGGCAGACTGGCCCGAGAAGGGCCGGCGCGACGTGCGATGGGTGTCGTGCAAGGAGGCGGCCCGCCAGTTGCGCGAGCCGAAGCTCTCGGACCTGTGCCTGCGCCTCAAGCAGGAACTGAAGGCCCTGTCGCGGGCACCCGGCAAGGGCGGGTAGGTGGGCGGTCATGGACTTCCCGATGGCCCTCGTGAAGCTCGCCGGCTCGGTGGCGCTCCTCCTCTGGGGCGTCCACATGGTGCAGACCGGGGTGCAGCGCGCCTTCGGCGCCCGGCTGCGGTCCTTCCTGGGATCGGCGCTCGGCAACCGGGCGAACGCGTTCCTCGCCGGCATGGGCGTGACAGCGCTAGTCCAGAGCAGCACGGCCACGGGCCTGATGGTCACCGGCTTCGCCGCGGGCGGGCTCGTCGATCTGATGCCGGCGCTGGCCGTGATGCTCGGCGCCAATGTCGGCACGACACTGATCGTCCAGGCACTGTCCTTCGATGTGGCGGAGATCGCGCCGGCCCTGATCCTCATTGGCGTGATCATGTTCAGGCGGGCAACGGCCGGACCGCGCGACTTCGGGCGGGTGCTCATCGGCCTGGGGCTGATGCTGATGGCATTGAGCGCGCTGGTCGGCCTGCTGACGCCCTACGAAGACCTACCCAGCCTCCGCATCCTGCTCGGCGCGGTCTCCTCGGAGCCGGTGCTGGACGTAATCCTGGCCGCGGGCCTCACCTGGGCGGCGCATTCGAGCGTCGCCGTCGTGCTGGTGATCATGTCGCTGGCCGCCAAGGGGACGGTGCCGCCGGCCGCCGCCTTCGCGCTGGTGCTGGGCGCCAATCTCGGGACCGCCATCAACCCGCTGCTCGAAGGTGCCGCCGGCGCCGATCCGGCGGCACGTCGCCTGCCCTTCGGCAACCTGCTGGGCCGCGGCGTGGGGGTCGTCGCAGCGCTTCTCCTGCTGCCGAGGATCGGGATCTGGTTCGTCACCATCGAACCGAACAACGCCCGCGCGGTGGCCGACTTCCACACCGCCTTCAACCTCGTCCTGGCACTCGCCTTCCTGCCCTTCCTCGGGCCTTACGCGATGCTGCTGCGCCGGTGGATGCCGACCCGGATCGACCAGGCCGACCCCAGCCGTCCGTTCTATCTCGATCCCGCGGCGCGCGAGACCCCGATCATCGCGCTGGGCGGGGCCGCACGCGAGGCCCTGCGGATGGCCGACGTGCTGGAAGCGATGCTGACCGGATTGCGGGAGACGTTCGAGCGCACCGACCGCCGGCAGATCGACGAGACCAGGCGCCTGGACGACATCCTCGACAAGCTCAACACGGCGATAGAGACCTACCTGACGGCGCTGGATCCGGATGCGCTCGGCGAGGCCGACCACCGGCGGCTGCGCGAGATTCTGACCTTCGCGGTCAACATCGAGCATGCCGGCGACGTGGTGGATCGCAACCTGCTTGGCATCGCCGCGCGGATGGCCAGGCGCGGCGTCATGTTCTCCCGGTCGGGACAGGCCGAATTGCTGGCGATGATCGACCGCCTGATCGTCAACGTCAGGACTGCCGGGTCGCTCTTCATGACGGGCGACGAGCGCGCCGCCCGGCTGCTCGAGGCGGAGAAGGAGGCGTTCCGCGCGATGGAGGCGGCGGTTATCGATGCCCACTTCGCCCGCCTCCGCGCCGGCAGGATCGACACGGCCGAGACCAGCACGCTGCACCTCGACGCGCTGCGCGACCTGAAGAGCGTCAA
>DATGFU010000346.1:0-8950 GCA_035308865.1 Allostellaceae bacterium
CGAAGGACACGTCATGACGCTGCGGATGCGCCTCCTGTGGTCGATGACCTTCGCGCTGCTGGCCGGCGCGGTGCTCGGCTGCGCGCTTACGTTCTGGCAGGCCCGGCAGTCGATCTCGACCGAGCTGCATGCGGCGCTGGCGGTCGGCCGCCAGACGGTGGCGAGCGAGCTCGACGCGATCGCGGCAGCATCCGATCGGGAGGCGGAGCTCCGGCGGATGGTCTCCGACTTCGACGGCAACCGCCATATCTGGGCCAGCCTGATCGGCAGCGACGGCGCCCGCCTCGCTTCGTCTTCCGTCGCGCCGACCGAGGCTGCTGCCCCGCACTGGTTCGGCTGGACCATCGGCGCCGAGCGGACCGAGATCGAGATCCCGATTCCGGTCGTCGTCCCCGGGATACGGGGTATTCGCCTCGAGACCGACCCGCGCAACGAGCTGGGCGAGATCTGGCGCTCCTTCGGCGACACGATGGTGGCGATCGTCGCCCTGAGCGCCCTTGCCAGCCTGCTCATCTGGTGGGGCATCACCCGGGCGCTGCGCCCGCTCGCCGAGTTCTCGGCGGCGTTGCGCAGCGTCGGCGAAGGGCGGTTCGACGCGAGGCTCAGCGCCGGCGGCATCCCGGAAATCCGGCCGATCGCCGAGGCCTTCAACCGGATGGCCGCCGATCTCGCGACGGCACGGCAGCGCAACCTTGCCCTCTACCGCCGGCTGCTCACCGCCCAGGAGGCCGAGCGGGCCGAAATCGCGCGGGATCTCCACGACGACATCGGCCCGCTGCTCTTCGCCATCAATATCGATACCGCCGCCGGCGAACGGGCGGCCGGTGCCGGCGATGCCGCCGAGGCGCAGCGGTCGGCCCAGGCCGTGCGCGAGACCGTGCAGCAGATGCAGGTTCGCGTGCGGGGCATCGTCGACCGCTTGCGGCCGGTGGGGCTTGCCGAGCTGGGGCTCGGCCGGGCGATCGAGAGCCTGGCCGGGTTCTGGCGGCGCCTCCAGCCGGCGGTCGAGTTCCGCCTCGACCTCCCTGACGACATCGAGGTCGGCGGGTCCTGCAGCATCACCGCCTACCGGATCGTGCAGGAAGCCGTGAGCAATGCGCTGCGCCACGCCCGGCCCGGCATCGTCTCCGTCGCGATCCACGTGGAGGGCGATCCACCCGGCGTTCTGGTGGTCCGAATCGCCGACGATGGCGACGGGGCCGCGCCGATCGAGCCAGGCTTCGGCCTCCTCGGCATGGAGGAGCGCGTGCGGGCAGCCGGCGGCGAGTTGGACGTCACCTTGGTGCCGGGGAGCGGCGTGACCGTCACGGCGCGCCTGCCGGTGGCCGATGCGGACACCCGCGCCGCGACGCCGCTGGCCGAGGCCGCCTCGTGAAGCTGCTGATCGCCGACGACCATCCCGTCGTCCGATCCGGCCTGCGGCGCCTGCTGCCGCCCGCACCCGAGACCGAGATCGTCGAGGCGGCGACCGGCACGGAAGTGCTGGCGCTCTATCGGCGGGAGCGTCCGGACGCGGTGGTGCTCGACATCAACCTGCCCGGGGTCGGCGGCCTGGAGCTGCTGCGCCGGCTCACGGCCGACGATCCGGAGGTGCGGATCCTGGTCTTCAGCATGCACGCCGAGCCGGTCTACGCCCTGCAGGCGCTCCGGGCAGGCGCCCGCGGCTACGTTACGAAGACAGCGCCGCCGGAGGAGATCCTCGAGGCGATCCGGCGAGTCGCGGATGGCGGGAGCTATATCGAGAGCGGGCTTGCGCAGGAACTGGCGCTGCAGGCCGTGCCCGAGCGGCAGCGCGCCGATGCTCCGCTCCCGTCGCTGAGCGCGCGCGACCTCGAACTGCTGCGCCTGCTCGGCCAGGGCAGCAGCCTCACCGAGATGGCGACGGCAACCGGCGTCAGCTACAAGACGATCGCCAACAGCCTGAGTCTGCTGAAGTCACGGCTGGGCGTGTCGTCCACACCCGAATTGGTGCGACTCGCGATCAAGACGGGGATCTCGCCATAATCCCGCGCAGACGAATTCTCGTTTTCGGGAACGGCTTGTTAACCGCGTTGGCGCTAAGCGACCGGCCCCGCAGCCTGCTCAACCCAGTACAGGCCGCACGTCATCGAAAATTGCGGGTTCAGGCATGCGGAATTGATAGGCGCTTCATTGTGGACTGAAGCGCCAGCTTGGTCCGTTGTAGCAAAGCCTAACGGTAAGTGGCCACGCCACCTTTCGAACTAGACGGGTCGCGGGCTTCAGGGTGAGGCATGTCGGTTCACGAGACTACGAACGCCTGCAGTACAGCACCTTCGGAACGACGGCCCGCGTATCGCCTCGGCACCGCCCGACGAAGTGGCGTGAGGTAGCGATCGTGTTGCCGACCGACATCGCCGATCCGGACTATTTCCACAAGGTCGTGGACTGCCAGTGGGCCTGCCCGGCGCATACGCCGGTGCCAGAGTATATCCGCCTCATCGCCGCCGGCCGCTACGCCGACGCCTACATGATCAACTGGCGTTCCAACGTGTTCCCCGGGATCCTCGGGCGGACCTGCGACCGCCCCTGCGAGCCGGCCTGCCGGCGCGGCCGGGTCGAGGACGAGCCTGTGGCGATCTGCCGGCTGAAGCGGGTCGCAGCCGACCTCAAGGGCGATATCGCGGCGCGCCTGCCGCGTCCGGCGGCGGGGCGTAACGGCAAGCGCGTGGCGCTGATCGGCGCGGGCCCGGCCTCCCTTACCGTGGCGCGCGACCTCGCGCCGCTCGGCTACGAGCTGGTGCTGTTCGACGGCGAGCGCCAGGCCGGCGGCATGATCCGCACCCAGATCCCCAAGTTCCGCCTGCCCGATTCGGTGATCGACGAGGAAGTCGGCTACGTGCTCGATCTCGGTGTCGAGTCGCGGCTCGGCACCTGGGTCCCGAGCCTCAGGGAGCTGTTGGGCCAGGGCTTCGACGCGGTGTTCGTCGGCTGCGGCGCGCCCCGCGCCCGCGACCTCGAGATTCCCGGACGGCGCGAGGCGGCCGACTCGATCCATCTCGGCATCGACTGGCTGAGCTCGGTCTCGTTCGGCCATGTCGAGAAGATCGGCCGCCGGGTCATCGTCCTCGGCGGCGGCAACACGGCGATGGATTGCTGCCGCTCATCCCTGAGGCTGGGCGGCGACGATGTCACCGTCGCCGTCCGCAGCGGCTTCGACGAGATGAAGGCGAGCCCGTGGGAGAAGGAGGACGCGATCCGCGAAGGCGTCCGCATCCTCGACTACATGGTGCCGAAGGAGTTCACCCATGAGGACGGCCGCCTCACCGGCGTGCTGTTCGAGAAGGTCCGGGCGGAGCGCGACGCCAACGGCCGGCGGAACCTCGTGCCGACGGGCGAGCCCGACATCCGCCTTGCGGCCGACGAGGTGCTGATCGCCGTCGGGCAGGAGAACGCCTTCCCCTGGATCGAACGGGACATCGGGATCGAATTCGACCGCTGGGGCCTGCCCAAGGTCGATGCCACGACCATGCAATCCTCGCTGCCGTCGGTGTTCTTCGGCGGCGACGCGGCCTTTGGGCCCAAGAACATCATCTGGGCGGTGGCGCACGGCCATGCCGCGGCGATATCGATCGACCTGTTCTGCCAGGGCGGCGACGTCGGCGACCGGCCGCCGCCGCTGGTCAACCTCGCCAGCCAGAAGATGGGCATCCACGAATGGAGCTATGACAACGACATCGCGATCGATGCCCGGTTTCGCGTGCCGCACGCGGATCCGAAGCGGGCGCTGTCGGACATCGCGATCGAGGTCGAGCTGGGGTTCGATGCCGGGCTCGGCTTCCGCGAGGCGCAACGCTGCCTGAACTGCGACGTCCAGACGGTCTTCGCGCCGCCACTCTGCATCGAGTGCGATGCCTGCGCCGACATCTGCCCGATGGACTGCATCACCTTCACCGAGAACGGCGACGAGGCGGAGCTTCGCTCGCGGCTGCAGGCGCCGGCCCCCAACGTCGAGCAGGCGCTCTATTTGTCGGACACGCTCAAGACCGGCCGCGTGATGGTCAAGGACGAAGACGTCTGCCTGCATTGCGGGCTGTGCGCCGAGCGCTGCCCGACCGGAGCCTGGGACATGCAGAAATTCCTGCTGGATACCGCGCAGGCGGGGGTCTCATGCCGGCACTGATCGAACGGACCAACGATTTCGTCGTCCGCTTCGCGAACGTGAACGGCTCCGGCTCGGCCAGCGCCAACAATCTTTTCGGCAAGTCGATCCTGCGCATGGGCGTCCCGGCATCGACACGCAACATCTTCCCGTCGAACATCCAGGGCCTGCCGACCTGGTACGAGGTGCGGGTGTCCGAGGCGGGCCATCTCGGCTGCCGCGGCGGCGTCGACCTGATGGTGGCACTCAATCCCCAGACCTGGGACCGCGACCTCGCCTCGATCGAGCCCGGCGGCTACCTGGTTTACGATTCGACCCGGCCGGGCGCCAAGCTGCGCGACGACGTAACATGCTTGGGCCTGCCGCTGACCGAGCTTGCCAACCGCGAGTTTCCCGAGCCGCGCCAGCGCCAGCTGCTGAAGAACATCGTCTGCCTTGGCGCGCTCGCCTTCCTCCTCGGGATCGAGACGGAAGTCGTCGAGCGCCTCATCGGCGAGCAGTTCAAGGGGAAGGCGCAGCTGGTCGCGCCGAACCTGCGGGCGCTCCAGCTCGGCTACGATCTCGCCCGCGATCGCTTCGGCGCGCCGATTGGGCTGCGCATACGCCGGGCAGATGCCATCGGCGACCGCATCGTGATCGACGGCAACGCGGCGGCGGCGCTCGGCGCGGTCTACGGCGGCGCGACGGTCTGCGCGTGGTATCCGATCACCCCCTCGACCTCGCTCGCCGAGGCGTTCGAGCGCTGGTGCCGGCGCTATCGCCTCGATCCGGTCGCCGGCGGCAACCGCTTCGCGATCCTCCAGGCCGAGGACGAGCTGGCCTCGATCGGCATGGTCATCGGCGCCGCCTGGAACGGCGCCCGCGCCTTTACCGCGACCTCCGGCCCGGGCATCTCGCTGATGCAGGAGTTCCTGGGCTTGGCCTATTTCGCGGAAGTCCCCGCGGTGATCGTCGACGTGCAGCGCGGCGGCCCCTCGACCGGCATGCCGACCCGCACCCAGCAATCCGACTTGATGGTCTGCGCCTATGCCTCGCACGGCGACACCAAGCACGTCCTGCTGCTGCCCGAGGATCCGCACGAGTGCTTCGAGTTCGCGGCGCTGAGCTTCGACCTCGCCGACCGACTGCAGACACCGATCTTCGTGCTGCTCGATCTCGAGATCGGCATGAACGAGCGCCTCACGGCGCCGTTCGCCTGGGACGATACAAGGCGGATGGACCGCGGCAAGGTGGTGACCCAGGCGCAGCTGGATGCCGGCGCCGAGTTCAGCCGCTATCTCGACGTCGACGGCGACGGCATCGCCTACCGCACCTATCCCGGCACCCATCCGACCCGCGGCGCCTTCTTCACGCGCGGATCGAGCAAGAACACGAGCGCCAAGTACTCCGAGCTCGGCAGCGACTATGCCGAGAACATGCAGCGCCTGGTGACCAAGTGGCAGACGGCGCGGACGCTGGTGCCGGCGCCGGTGTGGCGCGACGCGGCGAGGCCGACCCCCTGGGGCGCGATCTACTTCGGCTCGACCGCGGCCGCCATGGACGAGGCGGTGGAGCTGCTGGAACGACGCGGCATCGCCGTCGATGCGTTGCGCGTCCGCGCCTTCCCCTTCCACGACGCGGTCGGCGATTTCGTGCTAACGCACGAGCGCGTCTTCGTGGTCGAGCAGAACCGCGACGGCCAGCTGCGCATGCTGCTGATCAACGAGTGCGAGCTCGATCCGGCGCGTCTCGTCCGCGTCCTGCATTACGACGGCAGCCCGATCACCGCCCGGTTCATCGCGGACGCCATCGAAGCCGCGCTTCCCGCCCAGCGCTGCCAGGCGGCTTGAGGATCCCATGACCTACATCACCAAGCCGAAATTCCATCACCCGAAACTGCCGGTGAACGGGCTCGGCCTGACCCACCGCGACTACGAGGGCACGATCTCGACGCTGTGCGCCGGGTGCGGGCATGATTCGATCACGGCGGCGATCGTCCAGGCCTGCTTCGACCTGGACCTGCCGCCGCACCGGGTCGCGAAGCTGTCCGGGATCGGCTGCTCCTCGAAGACGCCGGCCTATTTCCTCGGCGCGGCGCACGGCTTCAATTCGGTTCACGGACGGATGCCGTCGGTGCTGACCGGCGCCAATCTCGCCAATCGCGACCTGATCTACCTGGGCGTCTCGGGCGACGGCGACAGCGCCTCGATCGGGCTCGGCCAGTTCGCCCATGCCGTGCGGCGCGGCATCAACATGGTCTATATCGTCGAGAACAACGGGGTCTACGGCCTGACCAAGGGCCAGTTCTCGGCGACCGCCGACCGCAATTCGAAGAGCAAGCGCGGCGTCGTCAACCGCGACGGGCCGATCGATCTCGCCGCCCTCGCGCTCCAGCTCGGCGCCACCTTCGTCGCGCGCAGCTTCTCAGGCGACAAGGCGCAGCTTGTGCCGCTGATCGCTGCGGCGCTTTCTCATCGCGGCTCGGCGATCATCGACTGCCTGTCGCCCTGCGTTGCGTTCAACAACCATGCCGGCTCGACCAAGAGCTTCGACTTCGTCCGCGAGCACAACGCGGCGGTCAACCGGCTGGACGTCATCGAAGGCCGCTCGCAGATCGAGGCGCAATACGCGCCGGGCGAGGTCGAGACGGTCGAGCAGCATGACGGCAGCGTCCTGGTGCTGCGCAAGCTTGCCACCGACTACGATCCGCACGACCGGCTGTCGGCGATGGCCTATCTGCACGAGCGCGCCGCGCATGGCGAGATCGTCACGGGCCTGCTTTACGTCGATCCGGATGCCGTCGACCTGCATGCCCATCTCGGCACCGTGGAAACGCCGCTCAATGCTCTCGGGGAGAACGAGCTGTGCCCCGGGAGCGAGATCCTGACCCGGATCAACGCCTCCCTGCGATAGCACGGGACCCAATTCCGCACTGGCCTCCGGCGCGGTGCCGGTGCTACCCCGTGTCCAAGATCACGACATGGGGATCGGGACGATGGCGAAGGCGATGACCGCGTTGCGGCGCGGCTTCTGGACGATGGCGGCGGTGCTGGTGGTGATCTCTGGAACGGCCGCTGCTGCGCCGCGCGGAAATGATGGGCCGTCCGACGCCGATCGGCAGGTTCTGCAGACCTACAAGCTCTCGATGGACAAGCTGCGCCATTTCGCCGCCGGCGACAAAGCCCTTTACGCGGACGCGGCCCGCGACCCGGCGCTCAAGGCCGAGATCGCGAAGATGGCGGATGAGGAGCCGCAGAAGTCGCTCGGCGACCTCCAGGCGAAGCTGCAGCGCCATCCGCGTGTCGCCGCCTACTACACCAAGGAAGGCATCACGGCTCAGGAGGCGGTGGTGATCCCGCTGGCGACGATGGAAGCGATGGGCGCCGTCGAGACCAAGGGCGCCGGCGATGCGAGCCCCGACCAGATCGAGTTCGTCAAGCAGCACAAGGCCGAGATCCAGACCCTCCTCGATCAGTGGTTCAAGGAGGACGGCGAGGATTAATCAACCTTTTCCTGCTAGCAAGCTCGGCGCGGCACAAAGCTGCGCCGCTTGCGACACGGGAGCCGTCTGCCTGATGACACCCACTTTCGAGACCCTGACGACGCGGTGGCGGGAGCCGGCCGGCGAGTTGATGCGCTTCGCGATGGTCGGCGTCATCGGCCTCCTGGTGAACATGGCTGCCGTGCGCCTCTACCTCGTGGCCTTCGGCGACCGCCCGTTCTCGGCCGCTATCGCGGCTTGGCCGGTCGCGGTGACGACGACGTGGTGGTTCAATCGTCAGTTCACCTTCCGCGGCCATGTGCGGGCGCCGATGCTGCGGCAATGGGCGCAGTTCGTCGTGGTGAATCTCAGCGGCGCCGCCGCGTCGATCTCGACCTACGAGATCATGGTCCTGTCGATTCCGCTGTGCCGGCATTTCCCGGAGATCGGCGTCGCCGCCGGTGCGGTCGCCGGCCTGATCTTCAACTACACTTTCTCGCAGCGCTACGTCTTCAGGCGCTGAGCCTTCAAGCGCTGGCGGGGAACCAGTCGAGGTGCCGGCGCAGGCCGACCACCGGCCCGACGACGATCATCGCCGGCGGCTCGATGGCCGCTGCCGCAACCGCCTCCGCAGCCGTGGCCAGAGTCGCCTCGACGACGCGTTGATCCGCCGTGGTCGCTCGCGAAATCACGGCGACGGGCTGCTTGGGATCGCGCCCGCATTCGATCAGCCGGGCGGCCACCGCCGCCACCTGGCCGAGCGCCATGTAGCAGACCAGCGTCGGGACACGCGCGAGCGCCGACCAGTCGACCGCATCGGGCAACCCACCGCCGCCCGATTGCGCGGTGACGAAGGCAACGGCCTGGCCGATCCCGCGATAGGTAGCGGGAATGCCCGCATAGGCCAGCCCGCCCACGCCGGCAGTGATCCCCGGCACGATGCGGAAGGGCACGCCGGCCGCCCGCAGCGCCTTTGCCTCCTCGCCGCCGCGGCCGAACACGAAGGGATCGCCGCCTTTCAGCCGCAGTACCCGGTGTCCCTCCCGGGCAAGCGCCACCAACCGCGCGCTGATATCCGGCTGCGCCGGCGACGGCCGGCCGCCGCGCTTTCCCGCCGGTTCCAGCCGCGCCTGCGGCCCGGCCAGCGCCAGAATGCGCGCATCGACCAGCGCGTCGTGCACGACGACATCGGCCTGCTGCAGGCCGCGATGGGCCAAGAGGGTGAGAAGCCCCGGATCGCCCGGACCGGCCCCCGTCAGCCAGACGGTGCCGGGCTCGAGGGAAGGCATGTCGGGAAAGGCGTCGGTCGTCATGTTGGTCTCACCGGCGCTGCTTCCACGATTCTGCCAAGCTCATCGAGCATCACAGGG
>DATGFU010000347.1:0-24266 GCA_035308865.1 Allostellaceae bacterium
TCGTGCGCCAGCCCCCAATGAAGCGGCGTCAGCAGCACGACCGCGACGAGGAGCAGGGTGTTCCCGGCGGCCGTCACGCCGAAGAGCAGCGGCAGCAGGCCGAACTGCAGCAGAGAGAGCACGAGCACCGGCGCCATCAACGCTTCGTTCGCCGACTCCGCGTCGCGCGTTTCGTGCACCGTTGCGTCCATCTGCTCCCGATCCTCAGTTCGGCCGGAGTATAACCGGTTGCGCGGGGCGGCGGCTAGGCCGCGCGCGTCCGCCGCGACAGCACGAAGGCCGTGAGATAGAGCAGCGCCGCGACGATCAGGAGGGCCCGAAGTCCGACCCACATCGACAGCGACTCAAGCAGCCCCCCGACCAGCGACCCCATCACGTTCGAACCGAGCGCGTTGCCGCTGAACCGCGCGAGCGAGAAGGTCCGGATGAAGACGACGCTGGCGAAGAAGACAGGGCTGCACTCCACGACGATGCCGGCCGCGAGCCGGGCCGGGAAACTGTCGAGGAAGAGGGCGGAGACCGGCACCAGATAGGCCACCACGATGGCGACGAAGAGCCCCGCGAAAGCCGCCGCCGTCGGCAGCCGCAGCCCCGCGCGTTCCAGCAGATTGGCGCCGACGATCACCAGCAGCAGGCCCGAGATGGTTATCGCATTGACCAGCCAGGTGGTGCCGAAGAGCAGCGCCATGCGGCTGACGATCAGCGACTCCATGAGCATGAACCCGGCGCCGAGCGCGAAGAACATCCAGTCGATGTCGCGCAACGGCACCGCGGTTCGCCGCAGCAGGAGCCACGAGACGGCGACCAGCACGAAGGAGATCAGAAGCACGCTCGACGGCAGGCCGGGCGCGTGCTGGTAGAAGAACGGCCAGTCATCCGTGGTGATCTCGGCCGGCTCGGTCTTCATCTCGTGATGCGTCTCGAGGTAGCGCGCCATATCCTCGGTGGCTGTGGCGGCGGCGATGCGGGCGGCATCGCCGGCGACGAAGAAGGTCCCCGGCGATACGTTGAATGCCTGGTCGACGCTGAACTGCAGCGGCTCCGACCCGAACACGTCGGTCAGGGTGGACTTCAGCCGGCCGGCGATGAACGGCCTGCCGACCTGGAACTTCACCACCATTACGCCGCCCGGCTTCAGGAGGCGCTTCGCCGCGGTGATCGCCTCCCTTGTGTAGACGTAGTTGTCGATCCGGATGTTCGAATAGTGCGAGCTCGTCGTGTGCGAATCGAGCAGCGAGAAGGTGATGAGATCGAAGCGCGCGGTCGCATTCTGCATGTAGCTGCGGGCATCGTCATTGACGATCTCGACCCGCTTGTCCGCGTAGGGCTGCTCGGGATGGAGCTGTGCGCCGAGCCGCAGGATCAGGGGATCGATCTCCACCGCGGTTACATGACCGGCGCCGTTGCGCAGCGCCGCCGCAACGTCGTTGCCCATGCCGGCGCCGAGCACCAGCACGTCGGGCGGGTCATGATAGAAACGGTAGGGCATGTTGTAGGGGTTCCATTCCGGCGCGATCCCGGAAAAGAGCCGCGGATGCGAGGCGATGAACCCGTTCGAGAGATCGACGACGTACTGGTACCAACTGTCGTTCGTCATCAGCTGGTAGGCGACCGTATTGCCGTTCTCCAGGGTCGGCGCCCAGAAGAGCTTCTGGTAGGGCGACCAGACAGTCGTGCCGGGTGCGGTCGTCAGGAATTCGGGCAGCAATTCTTCGACCGAGCCGGTTGAGTCCGGCAGGCTCGCCATGCCGACGCACAGCGCGAAGACGCCGAGCGCCGTCACCGCCAGCCGCCGCGCATGCGCCAGCACCAGCGCGAAGAGCAGTCCGGCGACCAGGAACCACACAGCCGGCGGCTGATAGAACAGGCAAAGACAGGTGTAGAGAAGGATGCCGATCAGCCCGCCGGCGACATTCGCCGAGTAGGCGAGGATGCCGTCCTTCGCCTCTTCCAGAAGCCGCGCGGTCATCTGGCCGAGCGGGATGAAGATCATCGACACGAGCAGGAATAGGGGGATCACCACCACCATCGTGCCGGCGAGGCCGCCGATCGAGGCCATGTCCCAGGAGAGAGTCGGCACACCCCAGATATCGACCTCGGTGGTCGAGCCGAGCATGCCGGTCAGCTGGGCGACGAGGCCGCGCAGCGCCGGCCAGGGGAGCTTGATCAGCAGCGCGAGATAGGCGAGCGGCGCGAAGGAGGCGAGCAGATTGATCTTCTGGCGGCAGAGATGGGCGCCGAGGCCGAAGCCGAGGAAGCAGGCGACCAGTACGAAATTCTTGAAGTAGGCGAAGATCGTGATCTCGGACGACACCCACCGGATCAGCATGATCTCGAGGAAGAGCCCGAGCACGCTCACCCCCACCAGCACCGGATAGGAGAATCCGGCCGGCGGCAGCTCCAATGCCGTCAACCAGGCGGGCTCGGGGCGCCCGCCCGGCGGCGCATAGGCCCGGAACAGGACTTGGCAGAGGAAGAGGCCTGCGAAAATCAGCGTGAAGCAGGCAACGAACTTGTCGACCAATGGCATCGCGAGAGCTCTAAGCAGGGGTTCTTTGATCGTGCCACATATGCCCGTCATTGCGAGCGGCAGGCGAAGCAATCCAGGGGTTCGAGGTCGTGGCCCTGGATTGCTTCGCTCCGCTCGCAATGACGACCGCCATTTGTGGTCCTTACTATCGAAGCCTGCTTAGGTCGCCGGTGCTTGCGGCTCTCGGTTCCCGCCGTCGCGGGAATGGCGCCTGCCCACTCGCATCGTATGGATCATGTCCGGCTCTACTCTAAGGTGCTGATCTGGCGCGCGAAATGAAAGGCGAGACCCATCAGGCACCGGGCGTCTCGCCCACCGCCCGCGCGACCGCGGCGGCGGTCCCGACGGTCGACATCGCATCCATCGGCATGGCCATCACGATCGTGCTGTTATGCTCGGCGCCGACCTCGGACAGCGTCTGCAGCCGCCTCAGCTCGAGCGCGCCGGGCTGCCTGGCGATGATCTCCGCCGCCGCGGCGAGGCGCTCGGCGGCCTGGAGCTCGCCCTCGGCCTTGATGACGCGGGCGCGCTGCTCGCGGATCGCCTCGGCCTCCCTGGCGATCGCCCGCTGCATGTTCTCGGGAATGTCGAGATCCTTTATCTCCACCGCGACGACCTCGATGCCCCAGCGCACGACTGCGGCGGCAAGGTTCTCCTTGAGCTGCGCATTGGCCTGCACGCGCGCCTTCAGGAGCCCGTCGAGGTCGTTCTGGCCGATGATGTCGCGCAGCGTGGTCTCGGCCGCGAGGATGACCGCCGCCGCCCAGGCCTCGACCGCGATGATCGCCGTCACGGGGTCGCGAACCTGATACCACAGCACCGCATTGACCCTGACCGCGACGCCGTCGCGCGTCACCGTCTCCTGGGTATCGAGCCGCGAGGTGACGGTGCGCAATCCTACCTTCAGCCCGCGCTCGATCCAGGGCACCAGCAGGATGAGGCCGGGGCCCCGCGCGCCGGTCAGCCGGCCGAGCCGGAACACGACCAGCCGCTCGTACTCGCGCACCACCCGGATCGAGGCGATGAGCACGGCGGCGACGATGAAGATGAGGATCGTGAGCACGGGCATCGGCCGGTCTCCCGGAAAGGTTCAGGCGGAGCGGTCTTCGCTGAACGCCTTGTAGGCAACGATCGTGAACGTATCGCGAATGCCCGGGAGCGCCTGGATGCGGTCGGTCACGAAATGCCCGATATCCGCATCGTCGGCGAGGTAGCACTTGAACATCAGATCCCACTGGCCCGAGGTCGAGTAGACCTCGGACACCTCCGGGATCGCATCGACGGCCTCGGTCGCCACCGCATAGGCCTTGCCGAGCTCGCTTTTGACGTTGACGAAGATGGTTTTCATCGGCCGGTGCCCGGGGCGGTTGGGTTGCTGGAGAGAGTAGGCGTATATCGGGGCCTTGTCATTCCCGCGGGGGGCACGGCTTCATGACCGATATGTCGTTGGAGGAGCTGAAGAGCGCCATTCTTCAAGGTCTCAAGGAGGTGCAGGAGCGGTTCGACAGGGATCCGCGCCCGACCGATGGATCGGTTCGAGCGGAACAGGAGGCGAGACGGCGCCTCCGCCTCGCACGCAAAGTGCCGCGCGTCGGCAGGACGTCGGCTAAAGTAGACCAGCTGGGCGAAATCACCCCCTCACCCGGCTCCGGCTAGGTTCGGCTTCGCCTCGCCAAGCCTTCGTCATCCCTCTCCCGCAAGGGGAGAGGGCAGGGTGAGGGGGGGACCGATCGCGGACAGAAGGATATCGAAGATGACCGAGGACCGGGCGGCGCTGGCCGCGGAGGCGCATACCGATTTCGCCGGGCGGATGAGCTACGGCGAGTACCTGCAGCTCGACCGGCTGCTCTCGGCGCAGCGTCCGCTGAGCGGACGCCACGACGAGATGCTCTTCATCATCATCCACCAGGCGACCGAGCTGTGGATGAAGCTCGTCCTGCACGAGCTGACCGAGGCGCGCGCGCTGCTGCGCCGGGACGAGCTGCAGGGGGCGTTCAAGAGCCTCGCCCGCGTCTCGCGCATCCAGACCCAGCTCAACCAGTCCTGGGACGTGCTCGCCACCATGACGCCGTCCGACTATTCGAGCTTCCGCGACGCGCTCGGCCAGTCCTCGGGCTTCCAGTCGGCGCAGTACAGGCTCATCGAGTTCCTGCTCGGCAACAAGCAGGCGATGATGGTCGAGCCGCACCGCCATCGCCCCGAGCTGGCAGCGGCGCTTGACGAGGCCCTGGCGACGCCCAGCCTCTACGACGAGGCGATCCAGGTGCTGGCACGCCGCGGCTTCGCCATCGATCCGGCGGTGCTCGGCCGCGATGTCCGCCAGCCTTACGCGGCGGACGCCAGCGTCCTTGCCGCCTGGCTCGCCGTCTACCGCGCGCCGGGCCAGCACTGGGATCTCTACGAGTTGGCCGAGGAGCTGGTCGATCTCGAAGACTGGTTCCTGCAATGGCGGTTCCGCCACATGACCACCGTCAAGCGGGTGATCGGCTTCAAGCGCGGCACCGGCGGCACGGCCGGCGTCGCCTATCTCCGGCAGCTCCTCGACACGGTGCTGTTCCCGGAACTCTGGGAGGTGAGGACGGCGCTGTGAGCCGCATCATCGACATCTCCCCGCCGGTCCGGCCCGGCATCGCCGTCTTTCCGGGCGACACCGCCTTCGCGCAGGAGCGCAGCTGGACGATCGGGCCGGGCTGCCCGGTTAACGTCTCGCGCATCACGCTCTCTACCCATACCGGCGCCCATGCCGATGCGCCGCTCCACTATTCGGCCGACGGTGCACCGGTGGAAGGGCTTGCGCTCGACCGCTATCTCGGCCCGTGCCGCGTGATCGACGTCCGCGGGGCCGGCGCGCTGGTTCGGCCGGAGGCGGTCGAGCCGGCGCTCGCCGGCACGCCGCCGCGCGTGCTGCTGCGGACATATGAGCGCGCGGTGGTCGAAAGCTGGGATCCCGGCTTCACCGCGATCGCACCGGAGACCATTGACCGCCTCGCGGCGGCCGGCGTCGTGCTGGTCGGCATCGACACGCCGTCGGTCGACCCGGCCGACTCGAAGACGCTCCACGCCCACAACGCGATCCGCCGGCACGGCATGTCGATCCTGGAAGGGCTGGTGCTCGACGCAGCGGCGGCGGGGGATTACGAGCTCATCGCGCTGCCGCTGCGGCTCTCCGATCTCGACGCGGCGCCGGTGCGGGCGGTGTTGCGGGAGGTCGGAGGGTGAGCGGGGAATTGGCGCAGCGTCACCGTCATTCCACTCCCTCTCCTGCGAAGCGGGGGAGGGCCGGAGGTGGGGGTGGCGGGGGCCGCCTCAGCGAATCGGGACGCGGGTGGGCGGCGGCGGGTCGACGCCGGGGCGGGGCGGCTCGGACGATGGCGCGCCCCGCGGCGGCTGGACGGCAGGGGCGGCGGGCGGATCGTCGCGAATGCCGAGGATCTGCCGCTTGATCATGTTGACGGTCGCGGCGCTCAGGCCGGGCTCCTTGCCCGGCCGCGGCATCGCCGCCTCGCGGAGCTCGGTCACCAGCGCCGCGATCTCGTCGGGATCGCATTCGCTTTCGATCAGCCGCTCGATGATCCGCGGCACCTCGCCGGGCGGCGACGGCCAGGGCATGGCGCCGGCCAGCGCGGCGCGCCAGGGCGCGATCCGCCGGTCCTTGCGGGTCTCGGCCGCGATGCCTTCGCGGAGCCGCGCCTCCAGCGCCACGGTCAGCCGCACCGCCTTGGCGGCGTCGGCGAACTGCTTCACCGGATCGGCGCCCTGCGGCAGCGTCGGCTGCTGGTTGATGATCTGCCGCTCCAGCTCGGCCGCGATGCGCATGCCCATCTGGGTGAGCGAGCGCAGGATGCCGAGAAGCTCCGCGGCGGGATCGGGCGCGGGCGGCTCGTCGGGGGCGGCGGCGGTGTCCATGGGGCGGAATTAGACGACGGGACGGGGCGGGTTTCAGGGCGGACAGATGACCGGCCTATTGGAGGGCGTCGGAGCGTTGCCTCGCTGCATCGAAAAGGCCATGCTCGGGTTCAATGACGGCGGCCGAGCTCCCTCGTGGCTTCGCGGTGGAGGTCACCGCGGGAAGAGGAGTTAAGTGCAGTGGCATCGGAATTCCCCCACCGGAATTCCCCCGCTTGTCGACAGGCTACGCGATTAGGTCGCTAGCTGTCTTATCGCTTCATCGGCCGTTCCGACTTGCACTCATAACCCCGCGAGGCGCTCCGGGCGATCCCACCGCCCCACCTACTCAGCCGCTCCCCGCAGCCACGCGATCACTTCGCCTGAACTCGCATCGGCGATTGACCGGCCCCGAAAACGCCGATCGCGAGGCAAGCGGCGGGAAACAGGAAATCGGCAGCGAGCGAAGCGCAACTCGCTGCCGACCAGCTATTTAGGCAAAGCAGGATAGCAGCGACCTAACTCCGACCCTGCAAAGCCTTGTTACTTGCTCTTCGGCTGAGCGCTCGTCGAGGAAGCGTGCGCCTTGGTCGAGAGGCTGTGGGCCTCGGCAGCATGCTTCGTCGTCGCGGTATGATCGCCCTTGCCGCTATGCTCGGCCGCGATACGATGCGACTTTGCTGCGGCGTCGTGGTGCTCAGCGGCTTGTGTATGTGCTGCTTGAGTCATGGCGTTCTCCTTCTAGGTTTACTGCCCACAGTCCTCTGCATTCCGCGCTTGGACGTGCTCGCCCGAACGTCGAGAACTCGCGTAGGGTTAATGGCGCAGAGACCGAGTCGCCGCTCAGTCCTGGACGGAAGGAACGGCTCGATCTATTGGCTTAGATGTCCTGGATGTCTCATCATCGGTAGACTCGGATATCACCTAGTTGACAATGGCGCCGCGATGATGAAGGAGCCATTGGCTTCGATCGCTGAGAGGATTTCGTGGTGACTGGCTACAATCAGCGGCGGGCTCAATTGGGGTTACGGGGCCAGTTTACTTAACTCAGCGATAGGGTATTGCGGTGCCACACCAGTAAATCCAGCCGCCGGGATCATCGGTGCCGGCGCCATCCATCCCCCTCCCTACTCCGGCAGCACGATGCTGCCGTCGGCGGCGATCGCGAAGCCCGGGTTCCACGCCACCTCCCAGAGATGGCCGTCCGGGTCGCTGAAATACCCGGAATAGCCGCCCCAGAAGGCGTCCGCCGCCGGCTTGACGATGCGTCCGCCGGCGTCTTCCGCCTCGCGCAGCACGGCGTCCACCTCCGGCCTGCTGCGGGCGTTGAAGGCGAGCGTCACGCCGGCGAAGCCGGTGCCTTCGGACGGCACGCCGGCGTCCCGGGCCAGGTCCGCGCGCGGATAGAGCGACAGCGCCATGCCGCCGGCCTGGAAGAACGCCACGCCCTCGGCCGCCCGCAGCGAGCGCGTCCACCCGAGCCGCTCGTAGAAGGCCCGGCTGCGGTCGAGGTCGCGCACGCCCAGCGTGACGAGGCTGATCCGCTGCTCCATGGGAGCGCGGTGTAGCGCCTGGCGGGACCTCGCGCCAGCCGCCATCACGAGTCGGGCGGCACAGAATGTCGATCCTGGAAGGCCTCGTCCTCGACGCGGTGCCGTCCGGCGATCACCGGCTGATCGTGCTGCCGATCCGGTTCTCCAACCTCGACGCGGCACCAGTTCGGGCGGTGTTGCGTCTCGCCGGAGACTAGTCGATCTTCGATCGGGGCCTGGAGCAGCGCCGCATTTCGATCATCGAGGCTCTGATGAATGAATCCCTGAATCAGCATCCCCGGGACGGCGCGCTCCGGAGACCGGAGCGATGACCTCGACGATCCAGATCCTGGTCGTGCTGCTGGCGGTCATCGCGGCCGTTGCGGTCGCGGCGACGCGGCTTCGGGTTCCGCCCGCCATTCTCCTGGTGCTGACAGGGGTGGCGATGGCGTTGGTGCCCGGCCTTCCGACGGTGGAGCTTGCGCCGGAATTCGTCCTGCTGATCGTGCTGCCGCCGCTGATCTACTCCACCGCGGTCGCGATGAGCTGGCGCGAGTTCCGGTTCAATCTCCGCCCGATCTCGCTGCTGGCGGTCGGCTGCGTGCTCTTCACCACGGTCGCGGTCGCCGCGGCGAGCCGCTTCCTGCTGGGCTTTCCCTGGGCGGTCGGCTTCGCGCTGGGTGCCATCGTCTCGCCGCCGGATCCGGTGGCGGCGCTCTCGATCGCGCACAGGCTGCACATGCCGCGGCGGCTCCTCGTCGTGCTCGAAGGCGAGGGGCTGGCGAACGATGCCACTGCGCTCGTGCTCTACCGCTTCGCCGTAGCGGCGGTCAGCGCGGGCGCGTTCTCGTTCGGCGAAGCGGCGGGCACGTTCGCCGCGATCGTCTGCGGCGAGCTCATGTGGGGGATCGGCGTCGGCTGGGTGATGCTGCGGCTGCGGCGCTGGGCGCGCGACACGCGTGTCGAGATCCTGCTGTCGGTGCTGACGCCGTTCGTCGCCTACTGGCCGCCGGAGATCGTCGGCGGCTCGGGCGTGCTCGCGACCGTCACCACAGGGCTCTACATCAGCTGGAACGGCCTGCGGCTCATCAGCGCGGCGACGCGGCTTCAGGGGATCTTCTTCTGGGATTTCCTCAATTACGTGATCGAAGGCATGGTCTTCCTGATCACCGGCCTGCAGGCGCGGCGATTGATCGCCGGCATTCACGGTTATTCGCCATCGGATCTCGCGGTCTCTGCCGCCATCGTCATCGCCGTCGTGGTCGTGACCCGGTTCGTCTGGGTGTTTCCCGCCACCTACCTGCCGCGCTGGCTCAGTCCCGCGCTGCGCCGGCGCGACCCGTCACCGCCCTGGCAGTGGACATTTGCCATCGGCTACACGGGCATTCGCGGCATCGTGTCGCTCGCCGCGGCGCTGGCGATCCCGCTGGAGACGGCGAGCGGCACGCCCTTTCCGCATCGCGATCTGGTCATCTTCCTCGTCTTCATGGTCATCGTGGCGACGCTGGTCGGGCAGGGGCTGTTGCTCCCGGCCGTGGTCCGCGGCCTGGGTCTGGTGCATGCCGGCCGCCGCGAGCGCCACGCCGACCGGGCCGAGGAATGCGCGGCGCGGCGGCAGGCGGTCGACGTGGCGATCGAACGGCTCGAAGCGCTAGCCGCCGAGCGTAAGCTGGCCGATGAGATCGTGCGCCCGCTGCGGACCTATTACGGCGAGTACTTGAAGGAGATCGAGCACCGCAGCGACGATGTCCGGGAACAGCTGATCGGCCAGGGCATAGAGATCGGGACATTGCTGATCCAGGCGGAGCGGGATCTCATCAACGGGCTCTACCGCGCCGGCAAGCTCAAGGACGAGGCGCGCCGCCGGATCGAGCGGACGCTCGATCTGCGCGAGGCGGAATTCATCAACCGCTCGACCGGGGACTGACAGAGCCGTGGCCGAGCGAAATGTCTCGATCATCGAGGCCCTGATCGCCGATCCGCCGAAGCTGCATATCTGGGGCGGCGAGCCGCAGGTGGGCGGGCTGGGGCCGGGAACGATGCGGGCGATCGCCGAGATCTGCGAGAGCCTGCCGCCGGACTTCACCGTGCTCGAAACCGGCGCCGGCCTGTCCACGCTGTTCTTTGCCGCGTGCGGTGCCGGCACGCAGATCTGCATCGCTCCGGACCAGGCGCTGAAGGAGCGGACGCTCGCCGCCTTCGCGGAGCATGGGCTCGATCCCTCGCGGCTCGATTTCCGTGTCGCGCGCTCGGAGGAGACGCTGCCCGGGCTGACCTGGACCCTTCAGGTCGATCTCGTGCTCATCGATGGTGGGCATGGCTGGCCGACGCCCTTCGTCGATTTCTGCTATGCCGGGCGGGCGCTGCGTCAGGACGGCATCCTCATCGTGGACGACGTGCAGCTCTACTCCTGCAGCCAGCTCTATCTGCTGCTCGAGGCCCAGCCCGGGTGGCGCCTGCTCAGCGTGGTCGATCGCAAGATGGCGTTTTTCCAGAAGCTGACCTCTGCCCGTTATCTCCCCGAGTGGGGATCACAACCCTTCGTGGTCAGGCACAGTCGCCTGAATTAGGCATCGACCTGTCCAACCGGGCGCGGCGATTTGTCCCCGGCGCCAGGGAATGAGCGGGCCCGGCTTCCGTCTCTAGGTCGACAGCGGCGTGCGTTCCAGAGGATCGCCGCGCCGTGCGAGCCACTCGAGGACCGACCATGAGACAATTCCGCCCCGGCGCCCGGGCACTTCTCTTCAACGGCGTCGCGGCCGCGGCGCTGATGGCCCTGACGCCGCAGGCCGAAGCCAGCCAGTTCGTGGTTCAGACCAATATCGTTTCCGACAACGCCTCGGTGAACGCGGCCACGACCATCGATCCGGGCTTCCTGAATCCCTGGGGCATTTCCTTCGCGCCAGGCGGCCAGTTCTGGATTGCCGCCAACAATGCCGGGACCTCGCCGGTCTACTCCGCGGGCGGCACCGAGACCCTTCGCGTGACCGTGCCGCCGCCCGCCGGCCAGACCGGCCAGTCGACGCCAACCGGCACCGTCTTCAACCCCGGCACCGGCTTTGTCGTGACCGAGGGCCAGAAATCGGGTGCCGCCACATTCCTCTTCGATACCGAGGACGGCACGATTTCCGGCTGGAACGCCTCCGTCGACGCGACGAACGCGATCCTCGAGGTCGACAACTCGAAATCCGGCGCGATCTACAAGGGCCTCGGCGTCTTCACGAACAAGACGGGCACTTTCATCATCGCGGCCAATCTCGCTTCCGGCCTGTTCGAGGTCTACGACTCCACCTTCAAGCTCGTCGGCGAGTTCCGCGACCATGCGTTGCCCTCGACGCTTGCCCCGTTCAACGCGCAGGTGATCGGCAAGACGATCTACGTGACCTATGCCGAGCCGGACGGCACCGGCGACGAGACGTTGGGTGACGGTAAGGGCATGGTCGAGCTCGTCGACATCTACGGCACGGTCAAGGCTCGCGTCACCGGCAACGCCGTCAACCGGCTGAACGCGCCCTGGGGCCTTGCGCTCGCGCCGGCCAGTTGGGGAACATTTGCCGGCCAGCTGCTCGTCGGCAATTTCGGCGACGGCAAGATCCACGTCTTCGACGCCGAATCGCTGGCCCCGATGGGGACGCTGCACGACAAATCCGGGGCTGCGGTCGCGATCGACGGGTTGTGGGCGCTGTCGCCGGGTGCCGGCGGCGGCGCTGCCAACGGCGGTCAACGTCAGAAGATCTACTTCACCGCAGGGCCGAACGCCCAGGCGGACGGGCTCTTCGGCAGCCTGACCTTCGTCGATCCCTCGCCGCCTCCACCGCCGCCGCCCCCGCCACCGCCGCCACCGCCGCCGTCACCCCCGCCCCCGCCGATGCCCCCGCCGCCCATGCCCTACGGGCCATAGGCACCCGGGTCGAACAGCGCGCCGCCCGCCGCCCGCGGGCGGCACGCAACTGTGTCGAGGGGCATCCCCTGGTGTAAGGAAGGGGACAACCTGTCCCCGTCATCCGTCCGGGCCGCTTCCTCATGACCAGTCGCCACAGCCGCAGCGATCTCGAAGCGCTCGACCGCGACGATCCGCTGCGCTCCTTCCGCGATCGCTTTGTCCTGCCCGAGGACGTCATCTATCTCGACGGCAACTCTCTGGGCGCCATGCCGAAGGGCGTGCCGGAGCGCATCCGCCACGTGGTGGAGCAGGAGTGGGGGCAGGAGCTCATCCGCAGCTGGAACCGCCATGGCTGGATCGACCTGCAGCACCGCATCGGGGGGAAGATCGGCCGGCTGATCGGCGCCGGTCCTGACGAGACGATCGTGGCCGATTCGACCTCCGTGAACCTCTTCAAGGCCCTTTCGGCGGCGCTGCGGCTCAGGCCGGGACGCCGGGTGGTGCTGTCCGAGGCGGGCAACTTCCCGACCGATCTCTATGTCGCAGAGGGGCTGATCCGGCTGCTCGCGGCGGACCACAGGCTCCGCCCGGTCGAGCCGGGCGAGGTCATCGGCGCGATCGACGACGATGTCGCGGTCGTCATGCTGACTCACGTCAACTACCGCACCGGCCGAGTCCACGACATGAACGCCATCACGGCCGCGGCTCATGCGAAGGGCGCGCTGGCGCTCTGGGATCTCTGTCATTCCGCCGGCGCGGTGCCGGTGAACCTGGCCGCGGCGGGCGCCGATTTCGCGGTCGGCTGCGGCTACAAGTATCTCAACGGCGGCCCGGGCGCGCCGGCCTTCCTCTCGGTCGCAAGGCGCCACCACGATGCCGTCGAGCCGGCCTTGTCCGGCTGGCTCGGCCATGCCAGCCCCTTCGCCTTCGAACCCTCCTATCGGCCGGCTGAAGGGATCCGGCGCTGGGTCGTGGGCACGCCGCCGATCCTCAGCCTCGCGGCGCTGGAACTCGGCGTCGATCTGATGCTCGAGGCCTCGATCGATGAAGTACGCGCGAAATCGGTACGCCAGGCCGAAATATTCCGCCATCTCGTCGAGCAGGAATTGACCGGCCACGGGTTCCGGCTCGCCTCGCCGGCCGATGCGGCGGTCCGCGGCAGCCAGATCGGCCTCGCCCACGAGGCGGCTTGGCCGATCATGCAGGCGCTGATCGCACGCGGCGTGATCGGCGATTTCCGCGCGCCCGACATCCTGCGCTTCGGCTTCACGCCGCTCTACCTGGGCTTCGCGGAGCTGTGGGACGCGGTGGCGATCCTCCGCGAGATCATGGACGAGCGGTTCTGGGACCGGCCGGAATTCCACGCCGCGGCCGCGGTAACGTAGCCCGAGCACGCCCTCCGCCGATCGCAGTACTTGACCGTCGGGCGCCGATGATGGTGATGCTGCGCCTGCGCAATCGGATGCTGCGCTGCATCACGGAGGCCCCATGTCGAGCGGTTCCCCCGCCCCAGGTTCAGGCTCGCCGAGTGGGCCGGTGCGCAAGCGCATGGCCGCCTCCGGTGCGACCGCCACGCTCGAAGCCAATCTCCGCGAGCGGCTGAGGGCCCAGTGGCAGGCTGCCGAGCGCAATCCGTTCTTCAATCCGCTGCTGCTCGCCGCGCTCGACATATCGCGGATGATCGACCAGCGCGAAGCGTCGCTGGAGACGCTGGGCCCGCTGGTGCGGCTGCTCTCCGCGCGCTGCGTCGCCGACCGTATCGACCGCTCCGCGCGATACCTCGAAGGGACCGACATCGACGAGAACGAGCGCCGTATTGCGGCGCTGGTGCGGCGCCTGGCCGGCGATCCGCCGATCCCCTTCGCCGAGTTCCGCGCCAAGGTGGAGCGGCCGTCCTTCGGCATCGTGCTGACGGCGCATCCGACCTTCGGGTCCAGCCGGTCGCTCACGCGCGCGATCATGGGTCTCGCCACCGGACGGGACGAGACCGGCGCAATGCTCGATGACGATGCGGTCGCCGCACTTGTAGACCGGGTCTTCACCGACGACCACCTGCCGCCCGACAAGCTGAGCCTCGCCATCGAGCACGAATGGTCTGTCGCGGCCTCGATCCATATCCAGGAGGCGCTCGACCGGGCGGCCGCCGTCGTCCTGCGGATTGCCGCCGAGCTTTATCCGGACGAGTGGACCACGCTGGAGCCGCGCCTCGCCACGGCTGCCTCCTGGGTCGGCTACGATCTCGACGGCCGGGCCGACATTGCCTGGACCGACACGTTTGCGAAGCGGCTCCTGGTCAAGCGCGCGCAGCTGCGGCGGCGCCGCGGCCTTCTCGCCTCGATCGCGGCCAGCGATCCCGCGCTGGACGGGTTGCGGACCCGCCTGGACGAAGCAGTGGCGGCGGTCGAGCGGCAGGTCGCCGCCATCGACGCTACGTCGCATTCGGCGGCTGAAGTCGGCGCGCTCGCGACCACCTTCCTCGAGACCCGCGAGGCCGGTCTCACCCGCGCGGCTCCCTTGCGCGATGCGGTGTCGGCGGCGCTCGCGGCAGCGGGATCGGACGAGACGCGACATGCACTTGCCCTCTTCCGAGCCGGGCTCAAGGCGCATGGACTCGGCACCGCGCACACGCATGTCCGGCTCAACGCCTCGCAGCTTCATAATGCCATCCGCAAGCAGGTCGGCATGGAATCGGCGCCGAACGATCCCAGCCGGCGGCGCAGCTACATGGCGGCGATCAACGACCTGCTGCTGCGGGTGAAGCCCGAGACGATCAATTTCGCGACGCTGATGGCCGAGCGGGCGAGCGCCAAGCGGCTCTTCATGACGGTCCAGCAGTTCGTGAAATACGTCGATGCCGAGACGCCGGTACGGTTCCTCATCGCCGAGACCGAGGCAGGGTTCACGCTGCTGACGGCGCTCTATTTCGCGCGGCTCTTCGGCGTCGAGGATTCGGTCGAGATCTCGCCCCTGTTCGAGACGGCGGCGGCGATCGAGCGGGGCGACGCGATCCTGGACGAGGCGCTCAGGAACCCGCAGTACCGGGATTACGTGCGCCGGGTGGGTCGGCTCTGCGTGCAGTTCGGCTTCTCCGATTCGGGCCGCTATCTCGGCCAGATGGCGGCGACCTTCCAGATCGAGCGCCTGCGGCTGCGGATTGCCACGGTGATGGAGCGGCACGAGCTGCAGGCCGTGCAGCTCGTGCTCTTTGACACGCACGGCGAATCGATCGGCCGCGGCGGCCATCCGGACAGCATCTCCGACCGGCTGCGCTATCTCAGCCCGCCGGTGACCCGCGACGTCTTCGCCCGGGCCGGCATCGCGGTGAAGGAGGAGGTGAGCTTTCAGGGGGGCGACGGGTTCCTGTGGTTCGACGGCGTGCCGGCGGCGCTCGCGGTTCTGCGGTCCGGGCTGGAGGCGGTTCTGGTACCCGATCCCGAGGCCGAGGGCGATCCCGTCTACGCGGAGACCGATTATGCGGTCGAGTTCTTCGCCACGATCCGGCAGAGCTTCGGCAGCCTCGTCGACGATCCGAACTACGTGGTGCTGCTCGGCGCGTTCGGCAGCAATCTCATTCCGCGGACCGGCTCGCGGCCCGTGCGGCGGCAGCATGAGGGGGGCGTCGGCGGCATCGGCATCACCCATGTCTCGCAGCTCCGCGCCATTCCCAACAATGCGATCCTGCAGCAGATGGGGCTGCTGGCGAACACGCTCTATGGCGTCGGCACGGCGCGCGCCCGTGACCCGGAGATGTACGACTACATGCGTAAGCGCTCGCCGCGCTTCCGCCGGGCCATGGACATGATGCGGGCGGCGCTCGCGGCCTCCGACCTCGACGTGCTCAAGGCCTATATCGACACGTTCGATCCGGGCGTGTGGCTCGCCCGTTCGGGCCATGCGCGCAAGCCTCGTCGCGCCGGCGAGCTCAGAGCGGTGGCGGCGAGCCTCGAGGAGCTCGAACTGCATCCGCCGCTCGCCAAGCTGTTCCGCCGGCTGCAGGCCGACTTCCTGCTGCTCACCGGCGCACCGGCGACCGAGGAGGCGCCACCCAATCCCGCGGCGGCCGAACGGCGCGAGACGCTGCTGCTGTTGCACGCGCTGCGGCTGGCGCTGATCCATCGCATCTATCTGCTCGCGGTTCACGTGCCGGATTTCAGCCCGCAGCACGGGTTGCTGCGCGAGGACGTGATCGCGGCCCTGCTACGGCTTGACGTGCCGGCGACGGTGGCGACGCTGAAGCGCATCTTCCCGCGCGGCGAGGCCGATGCGATCCCCGACGAGGCGCTGCGCGAGCCGGCCTCCTATCGAGGCGACGCCGGCCAGAGCTATGCCCGCGAGCATTCGACGCTGTTCGATCCGATGCTGGAAGCGCACCGCCTGATCCTCGAGATCGGCACCGCGATCTGGACTGAGATCGGCGCCGTCGGTTGATTTGCAGGCCGGTCTTGGGCCTATGATGGGCGAAATGACGGCAGGTGCGTCCCTTGACCTTCGGCGATCACGCTAGGCCCGCGTACCGCCTCCTTCGCCAGCACGGGCGATGAGCGAGGCGCCGGACCCGTTGCGCCTCGCCGAGCTTCTGGCGGCGCGGCTGTGCCACGAGCTGGTGAGCCCGGTCGGGGCGATCGCCAACGGCGTCGAAATCCTCGACGAGGAGCCGGATTTCGCGCGTGACGCCGGGCGCCTGATCGCGCAGAGCGCACGGGATGCGCGGCGGCGTCTGCAGTTCTACCGTGTCGCCTATGGCTCGATCGGCGAGGTGACGACCGAGCTCGCGCGCAGCGTCGCTGCCGAGCTCTTCGCCGACGGCAAGGTCGGCTGCAACTGGCCGGATGGCGAGCCGGCGCTGCCGGGCGGCTGGCAGAAGCTCGTCTGCAACCTGCTGGTGGTTGCAGCCGAATGCCTGCCGCGCGGCGGCGAGATCCGGGTGGAGATGGCCGGCGCAACCTTCGCCGTCGTCGCCGCCGGACCCGAGGCCAGGCTGCCGCACCCCACGGAGGAGCTTCTCGCCGGCGCGGCCGATCCGGCCCTGCTGACGCCCCGCACGGCCCAGGCCGCTTTCGTGGCGGCGCTTGCCCGCCGGCTGGGTGTCGTCGTCAAGCCGCGGCTCGAGGGTGACGGTCAGGTCGCCTTCACCGTCCACCGCTGATCCACGCCAAATCGGGGCGGCGAGCGGCCTCGCCTAGAGCCGGATGCGATCAGGTCGGTTCGACCTGATCGCTGAATCCGTCTCTAGACATTTGAATCAGAGGGCGATTCAGACATTGGGTCGATTCGACCCAATGTCATCGCGCTCTAGCCGTCCTTCCGGTCGCGGGCCGCCAGTTGCCGGCGGATGCGGGCCAGCACGAGCTGGTGATCGTACGGTCTTGCGAGGTAGGGTCCGTCCTCGCACAGGCCACCGGCCTTCTCCACCGCCCTTGCCGGGGAGCCCGCGAGGATGACCTGGATGCCCCGATGCTCCTTGCGAATCCATGTGGAGAGCGCAAAGCCGCCGACGGCCGGTGCCTCGACATCCGCCAGGACGACTTCGATCGGCGTCATCCCTGCCGCAATAATCTGCCGCGCCTCGTCCGCGTTGGCGGCCTCGACGACCCGGTATCCGCATTCGCGGAGATATTCGGCTAGGGGATGGCGGATAAGAAGCTCGGCCTCGACGATCAGTACAGTAGGCCGATCCATCGTCAGCCGGGGGCTCTCTTTTGAGCCAGCATTTCGGAGATCATCTCAACGACCTTTTGGATATGATAAGGCTTGGGGATGAATGCGCCGATCGTTTCCGCTCCCCAGCTTCCGGGGTTGCCGGATGTCAGGATTACGGGAAGGTTCGGGTCCTCAATCCGCATCCGCCGCGCAAGTTCCAAGCCGTCGATAGAGCCGGGCATGTAGATATCGGAGAAGATCAGGTCCGCGCAGCCGCCCGAACGCAGATACGCCAACGCTTCGTCGGCATTCACGGCTTCGACCACAATGAGACCGGCCGCTCGCAGCTCCTCGGCGATCGGCATCCGAATCAAAACATCGTCTTCGACCAGCAAGATGCGTGCTCGGCCTGGCGAATCCTGGTTTGGCTTCGGCACCATCCTGGCGAATCCCCAGTTCTGTCATTGTTAATCACGGCCGGACGGGCAGGGTTCCCGCCGCATTTGCTTTAGCTGACCGCAAAATCCGTCGAGAATGCAATTGAACAGTGGGGTATCGCCCTCCCTGCGACACCTAGCCCAACCCGGCGAAGCCTGCGGCAGCCGCTACGGTCAGGACCCAGAGCGGGTTGAGCCGCGTCAGCAGGATCGCGGCGGCGGCCGCGAGCGTGATCGCCACGCGAACCAGGTCGCTGCCGGCGGCGAGAGTGAGGGTGAAGGCGCTCGCGAAGACGAGGCCGATCGTCACCGGCGCCAGTCCGCGCTCGGCCAGCTTCCGCCACGGCGAATCCTTCAACCGCGTCCACACCCGGCTGACGGCGAAGGCGAGCGCGCTCGACGGCCCGCACATCGCGCCCGTGGCGACGAAGGCGCCCGCGATGCCGGCCACCTTGAACCCGATCAGGGTCACGAGCAGGACGTTCGGACCCGGCGCGGCGTTGGCGAGTGCGAAGTACTCCGCGAAATCGCGGTCGGTCAGCCACGAGTTGCGCTCGACCGACAGATCATGAAGCGCCGGCACGACGGCGTTCGCACCGCCGATCGCGACCAGAGACAGCGACGCGAAGGCGAGCGCCAAGCCGCCGAGCGGGTCGTCCTTCACGATGCCCGCCACTGCAGCAGCAGGCTCAACGGCACCAACGCCAGCACCACCGGGACGAGCGGCCAGTGCGCCAGCGCCACCGCAGCGAATCCGGCGGCAATCACCACCAGCGCGCGGATGCTCGCGCGATGGGGTAGAGCCATCTTGACCCCGGCGGCCCAGACGAGGCCGGCCGCGGCGGAACCGAGATTGCCGATGGGTCTCGCCAGCACCGGCAGGTCGCCCCAGCGCTCGGCCGCCGCGCCGAGCAGCAGGACGATGACGAACGGTGCGGCCATCAGCCCCGAGAACGCGGCGATCGAGCCGGCGACGCCGCGGAAGCGGCCGCCCAGCGCGACGGAAAGATTGACGATGTTGGGGCCGGGGACGAGCTGGCAGAGGCCGAGCAGGCTGGTGAACTCGCCCTCGTCGAGCCAGCCCCGCTCCTCGACGATCATGCGCCGCGCCCAGGGCAGCACGCCGCCGAAGCCACGCAAGCCGACCGTCAGGAATCCGACGAACAGTTCGGCGAGGTCGACCTTGCGTCCGAGTGCCGCCTGAGGGACCAATCGCGGGTTAGACGCGTTCGGCCGCGCGTTCGCCTTGCCGTGCCGCACCTGCCGGTTCAGGCGTCGGATGGTCTCGCAGCACATAGCCGCGGCCCCAGACCGTCTCGATGTAGTTCTCGCCGCCGGTCGCCTGCGCCATCTTCTTGCGGAGCTTGCAGACGAAGACGTCGATGATCTTCAGCTCGGGCTCGTCCATGCCGCCATAGAGATGGTTGAGGAACATCTCCTTGGTCAGCGTCGTGCCCTTGCGCAGCGAGAGCAGCTCAAGGATCCCGTATTCCTTGCCGGTCAGATGCAGCGGCTTGCTGTCGACCTCCACCGTGCGGGCGTCGAGATTGACGGCGAAGCGGCCGGTGCGGATGACCGATTCCGAATGGCCCTTGGCGCGCCGGATGATCGCGTGGATGCGGGCGATCAACTCGCGTCTGTCGAACGGCTTGGTCAGGAAGTCGTCGGCGCCGATGCCCAGGCTCTTGATGCGGTTGTCGACCTCGCCGTGGCCCGAGAGGATCAGGATCGGCGTGCGTCCGCGCGCCGCACGATAGCGCCGGACCACGTCGTAGCCGTCGATGTCGGGGAGCATCAGGTCGAGGATGATGATGTCGTAATCGTAGAGCTTCGCGATCTCGAGCCCGTCTTCGCCGGAATCGGTCGTGTCGCAGATGAAGCTTTCGGCCTTGAGCGCCAGCTCGATGCTGGCGGCCGTGGCGCTGTCGTCTTCGACGATGAGGACCCGCATGTTCGTCCTTTCCGTTTGCTCCGGCCCGGAAGGCGGCGCGGCGGCTCGCAAGCGAGCCAGCCCACCGGCTCTTAGGCTTCACCACAACCGGGCGGGCTGGTCACAGCCTGCCCTTAACCTTGACGACCACGGATTCTTGGTAAACCAGTCGCCGCCGCGACGCCAGATGAATTCGTTAAGAAAACGTATCGGCGGATAGTGCGGGTTTTTTTCCGACGCTTGAGTCCCGGCGCCTGCCGCCCTAGCCTGTCGAACGCTCGTTCATTTAGTGTTGGGGGCCATGATCCGGTCGGGTGCAGCGGTGATCCTGGCGATGCTCCTCGGGTTCTCGGGCGTCGCCGCGGGCGCGCCCGAGCGCTGGGTGCGCAGCTGGGGCACCGCGCTCCAGGCGCCGGACGATCCTGACGACTATCCGGGCGCCGACAAGCCCTTGCCTGCTGCGACGATCCGCCAGACGCTTCGCCCGACGATTGCGGGCGACCGTATCACCCTGCGCCTCTCGAACCGGTTCGGGACGGCGGCACTGGATTTCGGGGAGGTCAGGATCGCGGTGTCGCGAGGCAAGGGACGCATCGATCCCGGCACCGACCGCGGTCTCACCTTCGGCGGCAAGGCAGCTCTTTCCATTGCGCCCGGCGGCACCGCCCAGTGCGATCCGCTGGATTTTCCGGTCAAGGCTCTGCAGGAGCTTGCGGTCACATTCTATCTGCCGCACGGGACCTCTGGGGTCCTGACCCTACATCTCGAGAGTCGCCACGCGACGATGATCCTGCCCGGCGGCGATCGCAGCGCGGCCTCCGACCTCGCCGGCGCGAGCCAGTCCGACTTCAAGTACTTTCTCGAAGCGCTCGACGTAGGGCGGCGGGATGACGCCGGGGTGATCGTGGCGTTCGGCGATTCGATCACCGACGGCTACAAGTCGACGAACGAAGCCTACCGCAGCTGGCCGGATCGGCTGGCGCAACATCCCTTCAGCGCGCCGATGTCGGTGATCAACGAGGGGATCAGCGGCAACCGGGTACTTCTTCCCGTCGTCGGCCCGGCCGCCGTCGCCCGATTCGAAGGCGATGCGCTCGACGTGCCCGGCGTCAGGACGATCGTGCTGCTCGAAGCCATCAACGACATCTGGGACCCGGATCCGGCGCACCCCGTCGGCGTCGGCGCTGCCGAGATCATCGCCGGCTATCGCCGGATGATCGACGCCGCCCACGCCCGCGGCGTCCGGATCATCGGGGGGACGCTGCTGCCCGATCTCGATCCCGGGATCGAGGGCCGGCACGACGAAACGGTCCGGCAGGAGATCAACCGCTGGCTCCGTGATGCCAAGGCCTTTGACGCGGTCGTCGACTTCGACGCAATCTTCCGCAACCCTGCTGATCCCGCACGCTTCCGGCCGGAATACGACAGCGGCGATCACGTCCACCCCAACGATCTCGGCTATGCGGTGATGGCCGATGCCGTCGCGGCGGTTATCGCCGCCCATCAAGCCGGCCGGCGGGCCGGCCCTTAAACCCTGCTTAAACAAATCTCCCGATGCTGTGCGGCCGTTCGGAGCGGCGTTTCAAGGCTCCGGAACCGGCGGGCGAGAGGAAGGCTTCTCGTGAGCATTTCGCAGGCGATCGACCGGCGTGGCCTCCGTCCCGGAGGTGTCGCATGAGACCGTTGGATAGCCATATCCGTCTCCGAAAATGGCAGCTCGATGAGGCGCGACGACGGGTCGCGGCTCTTGTGCGCCTGGAGGAGCAGTTCCGCGCCGACCGTGCCAGGCTCGAGATCGAGCTCGCCGCGGAGCACGCGGCGGGAATGCTGCCCGACGTCCAGCTGTTCGAGCGGCGCGACAAGCTCGATTGCTCGCTGGCGGAGGTGGCGGGCCAGCTCGGCCAGGCACGCGAGGTGCTGTCCGATGCGTCGGCCGAGCTGCAGCGCTCCGAGCGCGCCGTCCGGGCAGTCGAGAAGCATGTCCGGCGCAAGCGTGACCGCGGGCTTCCCCGTCCGGGGTTGCCGCTCGGTCTGCAGCCGCACCAGGCAGAATAGGGCAGGCATACGAAGCCGGGCGTCGACCCTGCCGCCTAAAGCGCGATGACACCGGGTCGATTCGACCTGATGTCTGAATCGCGCTCTGATTCAAGTGTTCAGAGACGGATTCAGCGACCAGGTTCGAACCGATCTGATCGCAACCGGCTCTCGGATGCGGTAGGAGAGCCTGCTCCGAAGCCCTTGGCGGCGCGCCCGTTGTTCCGAAGCACAAGATCCCGTCTGCTGGTCTGCCTCGTCGCGGCGCTCGTCGCGGCGATGGCGGTCGTATTCGCCGTCCGGCTTTCCATGGGCCACCTGTCCCAGCTCGAGGCGCGTGAGGGCGAGATCGCCGATTTCTCGGCGCTCGCGCCGCAGGCGGCCAACCGCTTCCTGATGTGTCCGAAGAACTATTGCAACGTCCCGCCCGATGCGGCGAGCCCGGTCTTCGACCTGCCCTGGGAGGCGCTGCGCGACCGCTGGAGCGAGATGGTGGCCGGGCAGCGCGGCGTGAGGCTGGTCGCCGGCGATGGCGACCTCGGCAAGATCACCTACATCCAGCGCTCGCTGGTCCTGCACCTACCCGACGTGATCACGATCCAGTTCGTGCCGCTGGGCGACTCCCGCTCGACCTTCGCCCTGGTCAGCCAGTCGCGCTACGACGTGCCCGATCTCGGCGCCAACCGCCTGCGGGTCGAGGACTGGGTACGCCGGCTCAAGCGCTGACGATCTCGGCGTCGAAGGGGAGGCGGCCGGCGCGGTCCTCCACCTCCACCACCCAGAGATCGGGATCACGCCGGCGGTGCCGGGCGATGTAGTCGTCGGCCGCGGGCTCGTCGACCGGTGCCGGGCCCGTTCCGCGAAACCACGCCCGGCTGCCCTCGCCGGTGATCGTCTCGGCCAGCACGGTGCAGCCCAAATCCCGTTGGTTGAGCTTGACGAGGATGGCGCCGCTGGTGGGATCGCCGCGCCGCGCGACAACCACCGCGATCCCTTCGAGATCGGCGCGGCGGACGCAGGCTTTCACCCAGAGCTCGGAGGCGAGGCGCGGCGCCCGCAATCCCGACATCGTTCAGCGGCGCGAATAGGCGCGCGCGAAATAGTCCCGGACGTCGGGGCTCATCTTGTTGCGCATCTCCTCGTCGAGCGCCTGGTCGCGCGCGGCCTCCTGCTCCGGCTGCGACAGGCGCTGCACCGACACGCCGTTCACCTGGAAGATCGCCAGTGTCCTGATGTCGGATCGCACGACCACCTTGGTCAGATCCTCGAGCCGGCGCGCGGCGGCGGCGGCCGTCTGGAACGACTGAGCTTCGAACATGTCGTCGACCAGGTCCCCCTTCCACTCGCGCGGAACGAAGCGATCGAGATCCTTCGTGGTGGCGCCGGGCGTTGCCAGGATGAAGACCGGAAATTTCATCGTGCTCTCCTCCCGCAGAAGACAGGGCCAAGCATAATCCACGCCCGGCGGCGTGGGAACGAGGGCGCCGCCGCCGGGCCGGACACAACATGACAGGCAATTTACGTGGCCGCGTCCGGCGTCCGTGCTGGAATACCGCGCCTCGATCGTCGTCCGGGGGAGGGACGCCATGGGATCGTGCTTCCGGACCTGCCTGCGCGGCGCGGTCGCGCTGGCGATTCTGCCATTCGCCAGCGCCGATCCGGCCCTCGCGGAGGGATTCCGCGGCGACGCGATCCACAGCGGCATCTACGCCACCACCGCTCCGATCGATGCCGTCCGCATCCGCTGGCAGGTCGCTACCGCGGGCGCCGTCCGGTCGAGTCCGCTCGTTGCCGGGGGAATTGCGTATTTCGGCAGCGGCGACGGCATCGTCCGTGCCGTCGATCTCTCGACCGGGCGGGAGCGCTGGCGGTACGCCACCGGCGGGTCGGTCAGCTCCTCGCCGGCGGGCGCGGACGGCGCGATCTACGTCCTGTCAGGCGATCGCTTCCTCTATGCGTTGGGTGCCGCCGACGGCCACCTGCGCTGGCGCACCCGGTTCGGCGAGGACAAGCCCTATGGCTGGGGCTGGGACTATTTCCTATCCTCGCCCTTGGTCGACGGCGGCCGGGTCTATGTCGGCGGCGGCGACGGCGCGCTCCACGCGCTGGACGCCGCGACCGGCAAGCCGCTGTGGCAGGCCGCGACCGGCGGGCGGGTAAGGTCCTCGCCCGCGCTGGCCGGCGGCACGCTCTATGTCGGCAGCATGGACGGCAACCTCTACGCGGTGGATTCCGCCACGGGCCGGATCGTGTGGCGCTCGGCGCTGGAAGGCGCTTCGCTCGATTCCGACAAGGCCGGCTACGACCGCCGGTCGATCATTTCCTCGCCGGCCGTCGCAGGCGACACGATCGTGGTCGGCAGCCGCGACGGCAAGCTCTACGGACTCGACCGGGG
>DATGFU010000348.1:0-1841 GCA_035308865.1 Allostellaceae bacterium
TGGCCGCCAGCGCCGCGTAGCCGCCATAGGAATAGCCGAACATGGCGACGCGCTTGGGATCGGCGATCTTCTGGCCGATTAGCCACGTCACGCCGTCGTCCTTGTCGTCCTGCATCTTCTGCCCCCACTCGCCGTCGCCGGCGCGCCAGAGCTTCTGCCCCCAACCTTCGGAGCCGCGGAACTGCGGCTGCAGCACGGCATAGCCGCGCGAGGCGAAATATTGGATCCAGCCCGCCAGGTCCCACTCCATGTTGTCGCGCGCCCATGGACCGCCATGGGGTTCGATCAGCGTCGGATAGGGGCCAGGACCGAACCAGGACGGCGGCAGGGTCAGGAAGGCGGGGATCAGCAGGCCGTCTCGCGCGGGATACTCCACCAGCCTGGTGTCGCCGAGGGCGGCGGTGTCGATCCAGGGCCGCGCCTTGCCGAGCAGTGCGATCTTGCCGCCGCTGAGGATGTAGTATTCCGGCGGCTGCCGGGGCCCCGACTTCTCCAGCACCACATACTTCATGTCGTCCGACCAGCTGATGAAGCTGACGTGCGAGCCTGACATGACTGGAATGGCGGCCTTCAGACCGGTGCCGGGATCGGTCCAGTCGACCGTGGTCGTGGTGGCGCCCAGCGCCTGTGTCGCCGCCTTGGCCAGCGAGGCCATGCGGTCGTCGAGCCAAAAAGTTCGGATGGCCTCCGCGTCGTAGTCGAATCCGAGTGGGCGGCCGAAATCCTTGGCGGCCCTGGAATAGATCATCGTCGGCTCGGCCTCGAACAGCTTGTGCTCGAACGCCGGTTCGATGACCTTGCGCTGCTTGATGTCGTATTCGTAGACGCCGACCTTGTCGCCGCCTTCCGGCGATGAAATCAGGATCACGTGCGGGTCGGAGGTGAAGCCGATGATCGTGGTGATGGCCCGATCCTTGGCGTAGGAGCGGAACAGCTCGACCCACTGGTTGCTGTCGGGGTCGCGAATCTGCTGAGCGATGTAGATCTTGCCGTTGTCGAAATCGGCGAATTCACGCGCTCGAAGCTCGCCTTTCAGGTCAACCTGATAGTTGCTGTACTTCTCCGACCCCTTCATCACCCGTTCGGCCGCCATGGTGTAGGCGTCGACCCGGTAGATGTCGCCGTCGGAACCCAGGCGGTGGTCGACCACCATGACGTGCCTGGGATCCATCGGCAGGGTCGAGACGAGGTCGCTGTCGACGATCTGGTTGTAGCTGTCGGCCAGGTCCGACCGCACCGCATGGATCGGCAGCAACGGGTCGAACGACTTGCCGTCGAGGTCGGTCACGTAGGACTTGACCAGGTTGAGGCGGTCGCTCTCGACCGAGGCCGGCTGGACCGCCGTCACCAGCAACCGGTCGCTCTTCAGGAAGCGGACGCCGATGAAGCGCATGTGGGTCGCGCGCACCCGCACCGGCTGGGCCCCCAGGGCGTCGGTGCTCCACACGACGATGTCGACCACCTGCCCGTCGGGAGACGCCAGCCCCACGAGGTGCTTGCCATCGGGGGCGATCGAAACGTCCTGGATCGCCGGCGCGCGGGTGAGGTCGACAGCGGAGGGTGGCGTGGGCGCCGCCAGGACCGCGGGCGCAAGGCAAAACATCGCCGCCAACGAGGCGATCAGGATCCGGATGGCCCGCAAAGCGCGCTCCCCCAAAACTGGCGTACCAGCCTACTGACTCACGGCCGGCGGACGCAGCCCGAACGCCGCCGGCGTGCGAGCCCTGTGTCCCACGCCATCGGGCATGGGACACAGGGGCCGCAAACTTAGAACTTGGCGTCGATGTCGAAGTAGAACGAGCGGCCGATCAGGTCGTACTGCGACACCGCCGAAGGGGTGG
>DATGFU010000349.1:0-13242 GCA_035308865.1 Allostellaceae bacterium
GTCGATGCCATCGGGCGGTTCCTCGATCTCTGGGCCGCCGAGGCGAGCGCCCAAGGCTGGACCGCCGCGGATCTCTTTGGCGCGGACGCTGTCCGGCCAGGGTCGAGCTGGCTCAACGCGGGTCCCCTCTGGTCCGGGAACGGCGCGGAGGTGGTCGCGGTGATGCCCGACAAGATCGAGTTCTCGATGCCCGACGGCTCGCGGCAGTTCCACTACCGGCGCCCGCATCTGCGGCCTCGCATCCTCCCGTGGGAATTCGCGGCATGAACAGCAAGCAGAAAACAGCCACGGCGGCCCGGCCAACGCCGAAGCAGCCGACCTTACCCGGTCTCGAAATGCCGCTCGGCGTCGCGAGGCCCAACCAGTCAGGAGATTCCTACATGGACCAAGCAGTGCAGACCATCATGACGCCGGTTCGGTTCGACTACACCGCCATCGACGAGACGGCGGCATCGCAGCTGAAGGAGGCCGCTGGCCGTGTTCGCGCCATCAGCCGTCGCATCTTCACCGACATCATCGAGGCCGGCCGCCGGCTGAGCGCGGTCAAGCACTACCTGAAGCATGGCCAGTTCAATAAGTGGCTCCAGGCCGAGTGTGGCATTAACGACCGGACCGCGCGGTACTACATGGTGGCGGCCAACTTCTACGACAGCCTGCCCGCGGAGAAATCGGCAACGGTTGCCGATTTGCCCCCCGCCACGGTCTACTTGCTGGCCTCCCCCTCCACGCCGGAGTCTGTGCGCACGGAGGTGCTGGAAGCGGCGTCGAAGGGCAACATCGTCACGACCGAGGCCGCCCGCGCCCGCGTGGCCGAGGTCAAGACCGAAGAGCACAAGGCCCAGGTCCCGGCGCTCGCGTCCGCCGCCAGGAAAAAGAAGAGGGCCGGCGAGCCGCTGACGCGGCGCGAGGCGAGCGCACTCGCCGACAAGCGGGCAGAGGAGCGCCGCACGAAGGAGGCGAAGGAGCGCGAGCTCATCGAGAGACAGGCGAAGGAGTCCGCGGCCGCCCTGTTCACCAAGCTGATGGAGGCAGGCGGCATGGACCTGCTGGACCAGGTGATGGCCTGCATGGACGACTTCACCCAGAGGAGGCATTTTCATTCCGCGGTCGAAGTCGAGAGGAGCAAGAGGCGGAGCGCCGATTCCCGTGCCGCATCGCAGAGCGCGGTGGGCGAGGGAGAGGAGCCGGAGTCGTCCGGCGGCTACAACCAGATCGCCGCATGAGGTGCACGCGGGCGTTCGGTGCGTCGGGCACCGAGCGCTCGCTCCCTGCTTCGAACCAGGTGACGTGTCATTGGGACACTTCGACCCCACCCCCCACCCCCCTGGGCGGCGAAGGCCGGGTGCTGATTTCGGCCCCTAATAGTTCATGCGAAATTTGGATTTTGAAAACATTCGCTACCGGTCACCGACCGATCACCGCTTCGGACGGCGACCCGGCTGGAGTGGCTTCGGTGGCGGCTCCCCGGCTGGCCAGGGAGCGAAGAACTCGGCGATCTTGGCGTCGAGTGCCGCAGCCAGGCGATCGAGCACGCTTACAGTAGGATTCTCCAGCACACGTTCAAGCCGGCTGACATAGGTCACGTCGATTGCGGCGTCGACAGCCAGCTTTTCTTGGGAGAGTCCGCGGGCGACTCGGATCCGCCTCAAATTCCAGGCCACCAGCTCCTGCGCATCCATGCAGGAAGGCGAGCATCTTGATGACCCTTAAACCACGGCGTATGGTCCTATGATTTTCCGTAGGACGGGTCGATCCCGATATGATCGCTGGACCTTTGCCCTCATGGAAGCGTTCTAATCGCGAGGGCGGCACTCTGGCGAAGTTGTCGAGTTTGGCGGCACCGATCGAGGCAGGCGCAGACGTTGCAATGTTGCCCGCAGTATTTCCAGACGACTTGTATGGCGATTGTGGCGACGCCTTATGATGCTGAGGCAATTGAGGGACGCATCGATCAAGAGGCGCGTCGAACTGGTTTTGTGCGGCGCCATTTTCATAGTAATCACCTGCATCAGCCTCTACCTTTGGGGGGGATTTTCTATATTGCCTGGGAGACGACGCCGAGGGTGGTCCGTGCTGATCCGCCGGCCAGGCTCACCTGGCGGGAGAACGGCGACGGCAGCTTGGTCTATGTGATCGAGCTGCCGAGTGAAATGGTGCCCTCCGTTTGCGCGCTTCAGGATACGCCGGATGGAGTGGCGGTGCGGTGCCGGCGTGGGCTGCGGCCATGATGAATTCTGTATCAGACCCTGTTCGTGGCCGAAGCGCCCTCGCGTCGTGATGGAGGTCTAGGCGAAGTTCGTCCCAGCGATGCGTCCGCGACGTGGCAATTGGAAGGTCCCGATGGCCAGCATCACCCTCTGCAGGCAGACAAATATCGGGAGATCATATGGGCGACGCTGATCGCGTCTTCACTGTCGCCTCGGACGAAGCGTTGGTCGGGCTGATTCGTCAGGCGAAGCGGCGGCTCGTCATAATCTGTCCGGCGCTGACAGATGCCGTGGCGGAAAGCCTGATCACCAGGCTCCCTGATCTTGGAGCACTCTTGATCACGGTGATTCTCGATGCCGATCCTGAAGTCTACCGGCTTGGATTCGGCAGCGAGAAGGCTCTCGACAAGATACGCGCGGCGGGCGACCCGAGCTTTCTCGACCTCCGGATGCAGTCCGGGGTCCGGATCGGCGTTGTCGTTTCGGACGACGTGACGATGGTATTTGCGCCAGTCGCCCAGCTCATAGAAGCCGGCTCGAAGTCGCCCACGAAACCCAATGCCATAGTTCTGGGCGGTGGCGTCACCGATCGCCTTGCAGATGCCGCTGGCGCGGGTTTGGCGGACAATCGGACGGCCCGGGCGGCTCCGCAGGAGATCGGCGAGGCACCACTCACTCCGGCCGCGGTCGCTCACCTCAAGGACGACCTGAAACAGAATCCGCCCCAGCAGTTCGATGTCGCGCGGTCTCTTCGGGTATTCACGTCAAAAGTGCAGTACGTCGAGTTGGAGGTGTCGAATTACCGCTTCAGTAGCCGGCAGGTCCGCCTGCCGCAGGAATTGCTCGATGTCGCTGATGACGAGCTGAGGTCGCGGGTCTCTGGCCGAATCGCAATGCCCGAGGGAGGGTTGGGGATTTTCGAGATCGAGGTGGAGACCGCGTCAGGCGCGAAAAAGACGACCGTCGACGAACGATGGCTCACGAAGCAACGAAAGCGCATCGAGGACAAATACACCTTCCTTGTCCCGCGGTACGGCCGCGTCATCATGCACACCCTTCGCGAGGAGTTCGACGCGGAAATCAAACGGTTCAACATTACTCTCGATCGCTACCGTAACGCGGTCATTGCCAAGGTCTCGAGCCTCAAGGCCGATCTCGTCACACAGATCGTCCAGGAGTATTTGCCTCGTTGGATACGGCAGCCGCACGCCAACTACATTCGATACGGATGGACGCCGACTGCCGAGGTACTGGAGGCTGAGCTTCGTCGAACCGCCGAATGCATCGTCAATGAAGCATTTGATTATGACTTGCCGATTGTGCGCGCGGTATACAAGAGCGTGGCGCCGGAAAACGTCCGAGACCCGCAATTCCTGGACCCGCTCAAGACAGGAATGCGGAAGCAGGGAGTGCCAGAGCCAATCATCGCCAGCCTCTTTGCCAGCGGCGATGCCGCTCCCGGAACATTCACCCTCGTCGACGGACGCTCGTCTGGCGTGGGGACCGGGGCTTGATTTCGAGACAGTTCCGCGAGGCGACGATGCGGGTTCCGGTCGAATGTCCCTATCGCGGCCCAGACGGGTGCAAGTTCCCGACCCGGCGAGACGAGACTCTCCACGCCGAGGCCGCCCGATGCTGCCGGGCCGCGCTGGGCGGCTCCCATTTCCAGATGGACGAACCGCCACTCTGCCAATCGTTGGGCAGCGAGGACGAAGTCTATCGCTTCACCTGGAAGTCATCGTTCGATGGCGACGCCGTCGTTCGGATCGGCAGGGTCGGCACGCGTAGTTCCGCCAGCTGGTGGAAGTCGTTCACACGCATGGAGCGCCACGTGGAGCTGGTGCTGGCGGACTGGGATCATCTCCAGCACGCGGTTCACCACGCAGCGTTCTGGACGCAGGGCGAGGGCATCGAGGCGTCATTGGGGCTCGACGGCGCGACCTGGCTTTTCGAGGGCCGGCGCGCCGATGAGTTCTGGTGCTTCAAGCGCTGGAGCCCCATGGGGCCACTGGCTGAACTCGGGCGCGTGTTCTTCGAGCTGGCGGGGCCGCCACTCTCGAACGTGCAGCTTCAGTTATCTCACGATTCGTGAGGTTTGCCCTAGGGTTGGCTCAGCGGCTTCCCGCATTTTCTGCCCCAGCGACCTCGCCGGTAGGAGATCACCTGCCGCCGTTCGTCCCACCTACTTCGAATCGATTCCGGGCTCATCGGCTGGAGCCTTCGCCGCTTGCTCTCCACCGCTACCGTCCACTCTGGTCCGGTCTAGGCCAGTCAGACCCGTCAATACTCGCTTCCTCCTCACGACGAGAACGTTCGCCATCCTCCTCTCGGCGCGCTTTCTCTGGCTGTCCTCGGCTAGAGCGACGCTTTCATCAGTTGCGAGCTGGGCTCGGCGCTCTGCCCGGCGTGCAGCCTCTCTGGCTCGATGTTCACTTCGCGCTCGTCTCAACTGTTCCTTGTTCGACCCCTTCTTGTCCGTCTTGCTCTTGCCCTTCTTCAAGCTCGACGTGACCGGAGCCGATGACACGGCGGCCGCAGCTCGCTGACCCCCGGGTGTTTGGCCCTGTTTGCCCGCGTTGGTCTTCTTCTTCGACTTCCGGTAGCTGAACCAGCTGGAGCCCGGCCCAATAACCGTGCTCCCGCCATGGTACGAGCCGCTTCGCGACATGCTTTCGCCCCCAATCGACCTGACGCGTTCTACTCCCGCTCGAACCCCTGGCTGGTGAACTTCAGCGAGCGGCCGTTCTCCGTCACGGTCCGGACCACGTTCTCCGGCACGCCGTCCGGGATCTCGGCGGTGATCTCCAGCGTCACCGTGACGGTGGCGCCGACGAGCCCGGTCAGGTGGGCGATCACCTCGTCGGCGACCTTGCCGGCATCGCGTCCGGCGCGCTCGGGATCGAGCGTCACCGTCCCGTGATAGCGGCGCGGCTTCAGCACCCGATCCTGTTGGCCCGCCTGTGCCCCGTCGAGCCCGCCAGCGCCTGTTGAAGGGGTTCCGGGTCCCCCCGCCTCGGGCGGAGCTTTCGCGGCCTGCTCGGCCTCCACTTGCCGTTCTGCGACATCCGGCTTCACCACCAGCCCGTCCTGCGCCACCGGGACGAGGCGGTCGCCGCGGCGTAGCCCGCGATACCGGCCGGCGGCGTCGTCATAGCTGTCGGCGTAAGCGAAGCCCTCCCGCTGCCAGAGGAGCAGCCCGACCCCATCCTGCACCGCCGCTGTCACCACTTCGGGTCCGGAAAGCCGCGGCAAGTAGACGTAGCGGGCGAAGTCCTCGGCAAGCTGCCGCACCGAGACATGATCGCCGCGCCAGAGCGGGATCTTGTCGAGTTCGATACGCAGGTTCGAACCTGCCAGGCTGGGCGCGAGCCCGTCGTCGGCCCGCAGCCTCTTGCTGGCCCGCACGGCGAGCGGATCCTGTCCCGAGAGCCGCGATGCTTGCCATTGCAGCGGCGATTGAGGTGTCGCCTGCATCGGGACGAGGAGCCATTGGTAGGCCTCGGGCAGCCGCCCGATGACGGTCCCCTCGGCCGACCGCCGCTGGGTCTCCGCCTGCGTGACCTGGTGGGGGTCAAGGTTCAGCTGCTTCTGGTCATTCAGGATTGACGACCACGCGATGCACCTGCGCACCGCCTCGTCAAGGTCCTGCAGCCGCGCCTGGTCCACGGCCAGGAAGACTAGCGCATTCTGGAATAGCCGTGGAGCCGCGCCCCGGCTCTGCAGGATGGCGGCGGCCGCGGCCTGGGCCTTGCTGTTGGCGTCCTTGCTGTAGGGGTGCTCCGGCCCGAGCACGACAAGCCGTGCCTCCATGTCATCCGGCACATCCGCGCCCGACTGCGGCAGCTGGTGGATTCGCCGGAAGTCACCCGGATTGCGCAGGTCCGCCTTGAGGCGATTCTCGATCTCGGCGACGACCTTGTCGGTGTCGCGCTTGAGCTGATCGGCCCGGTCCTCGGCGAGCTTGGTGACGGTCGGCTGGGTCGAGTACCAGTAGCGCGGGCCGTCCTGGTAGAGGAACGTGGCGGCGGCGGCCAGCCGACGCAGCGCGTCGCCGAACACCGCCGGCTGTTCGCCCGGGATAACGCAGCCGAGCTTGATGCGGCGGTCCTCGATGCCGCGATTGGCCGCCGTCGTCATCGGCGCCGAGCCCAGGTACACAGTCCGGGCGACCCGGCGGGTGGCCGCGTACTTGCCGAGATTCGGCACCTCGCCGTCGATCCGCTGCGGCAGCGCGTTCGCGCCGTCCACGTCCTTCTCGATGATCGGCCGCCACTGATCTGGCAGGTAGCGGGTCAGCTCATCCTGCACCCGCGGATCGTCGATCGGCACGTTGCCGGGCATGATCATCGGATTGCGGTCGCCGCCGGCCCACAGGCTGTGGATGACGGCGGCCATGAGGCGCAGCACGCCGCGTGTGCGCTGGAACTTCGGCAGCGTCGACCAGTCACCGTAGAGCCGGTCGAAGATCTCGGGATGGATCGGATAGGCCGCCTGGAGCCGCCGCTCGTAATCGGCATCGCGGCAGTCCGGCGGGAATTCTTGGTGTTGCCCCCGATACAGGTCGGCGAAGGCGCGGGCGACATTGTCGCGGGCGGTGAAGGCCTCGCGCTCCAGGATCGGCTCGAACAGGCGGCGCCGGACGATCTCGAACCCTTCCTCAGTGCTGGCCGGCGCCCATGACGACTCGACCCGGCCGATCACGTTCCTCAGCCGCGCGAGCGCCGTCCGGCCGCGGATGCCGCCAACCTCCTCGTCATCGGCCTGGGCATGCGGAGAGGTGGCCGTGTCGGAGGCAGGCAGGCTGATCACCAGCAGGGCTTGCCGCGCGAGTTTCGCCGACTCGGTCAATGCCTGGGCGAAGGAGAAGTGCGTCTCGAAGCTGCCGGCCGGGAGGTCGGACTCGTCATGGAGCTGCCGGGCATAAGCCACCCATTCGTCGATCAGGATCAGGCAAGGCCCGTAGTCGTTCATCAGCGCGCGCAGCGTGTCACCGGGATTGGTGGCGCGCTCGTCGTCCTGCCGCACCCGTTCGAAGGCCGGCCGGCCACCGAGCTGCCAGGCCAGCTCGCCCCACAGCGTTTTGGTCACCGTGCCGTCGGGCTTCTGCGCTGGGTTGCCCGGCGAGATTTTGTTGCCGACCAACACGACGGGTGTGACCAGCTCGGGCAGCGCCGCGATGCCGGCCTCCGCCATCAGCGAGTCGATGCCGAGCAGCTCGCCCGGCTTCCGCCCCGAGAAGAGGTGGTAGAGCGCCAGCATGGAGTGCGTCTTGCCGCCGCCGAAGTTGGTCTGCAGCTGCACGACGGGGTCGCCGCCCTCACCAGCAAGACGGCGCATGGCGCCGGTCAGCAGCGCCTTGAGGCTGTCGGTCAGGTAGGTGCGGCGGAAGAACTCGACCGGGTTCCGGTACTCGTCCGAGCCCTCGCCGAGATGCACCTGCCACAGATCGGCGGCGAACTCGGCCTGCTGGTAGCGGCCGCTGGCCACGTCCTTGTGCGGCGTCGCCACCTCCCGCCACGGCTTGAGGCCGCCGGTGGCTTGGCTCTCCACCGTGCTGCCGGTGCCGCGACGGCGTTCCTGGCGGGCCTGCTCATCGAAGATGAGCCGGCGCAGCTCCATCTTCATCTTGCCGACCTCGTCCGCCTGCGGTGCCGACACGGCGGTCAGCAGCCGTTGGATCGAGTCGAGCGCGCGATCCGTATCGTCGCCGGAGAATGCCTTCTGGTGCGCCCAGTTGTTGCGGTGCGTGCGGATCTCGCTGACGAGGCTGCGCTCGGCATGGCCGAGCGTCTTGCGGAACACGTCGTTCCACGTGTCGCCCATGAGCTTGAGCAGGCCGGCCGTATCCCACTGCGCCACCGGCTTCGACGCCAGCATCGGATCGTCCGCGAAGCGGCGGATCGTGTCCATGTTGACGCTGCCGACCTTGATGGCGGCATTGATCTCGCGATCGACGAACGGCGCCAGCCCCGCCTTCAGCAGATCGAGCGCCTTGCCGACTCGTTCCTGATTGGTGATCGCCATCGCCGCGATGCCCCCGTCCCGCCATTGATGTTTTAGCGGGAATTCCCCGCGTCGGCGATCCACCCGTTGCGGCGGCAATACAGGATCTCCATGCGGCCGGTGATCGGGTTGGCCTTGTAGCCCGGCACCTCGACCGCCTTGTGGCCGACCTCGGCGAGGTAGGCTTCGTAGGCGCGGTTCGCCAGCATGGCGGCGTAGAACGGCCGCCGCGGATCGTCCCGGTTCGCCTTCTCACGGAAGAGCGCCTCGTTCACGATCTCGTAGCGGCCCGAAAGCAGAGTCCTTGTGGTCATGGCGCCGGGTCCCGGTCGAGGGGCGGCACCGAGGCATCAGCGTCTTGAACTACTTGATTGGCCATCCACATCCTGTTTACCTCGCGGCTTCCGGCTCAATTATGGGCCACTTCCCGACCACCGCGAAAACCGGTCAATCCAGGCGTCGATTAGCCCAACTGCCTTGCAGGTACGACGCGCTGCCGCGCGCGTCGAGGCATAGTTATTTGCGTGCGCGATCTCGTTCCTCAGTCTCCTGATCTCATCCATGTCATATTCGAAGCTAGCCACGTCCATCCCGCCTAGCGAAGCGGCGCGCAGGATGCTCAATTTGTCATGGAACGTGGTGAACAACACGTCGTCCACATAGCCATCTGCTGCCGGCGTTTTTGCTTGTGACCTCTGTATACTCCGAGCAATTGTCTTCTGGCGGTACTCGGGCAACACTTTCTTCCAGACATTGACTTCAGTGAACTCGCGGCGGATGACCTCGGCCATCGTCATCTCAAGATGGGTGATGATGCCGAAGAGTGCCGCCCGGACCGGCAACTTCTGAAGATCGGATAGTGTTACTAGGCCGCCGATCTGAGGCCCAACGATGACCAGCCGGCACTCGTGCCGATGTGCGGCTCGCACAAAGCTCAGGATGCCGGCGTCCGCGCCGATAAGATGCTCCTCCGACAGTGGCATCATCGCGGACTCGACGCGCCGTCCATGCTCGACGTGTTCAGTTGATCGCGGAACGGCCAGGAGCCCAACTATTCGCGCCAAACCGCCGATGTCGTCTTCGACGGGAAGGTGGTCATACCCAGCCCGGTTCTGGCGAACTACATGCCGAAGATCCTCACCGGCACGGCAGGTCTGAAGCTCCTTCCTGTGCGTCGCGATGAGTCGCACGGGCAGCCCTTCCTCGAAGTTCGCAAGCGCCGCAAGAGCGTCCGCCTCGGCCTGCGCGGTCCAGGGGCTGCCATGCATGTCGCGCTCGATCACAGCGCCAACTCGGGCTCGCGCGGCCCCGCCGCCGCGGCGCCTTCGCGGGCAAGGCGCATGATCTCGGGCCAGCTCTGGACGAGGCCGTTGTAGGGGAGCGCCTCGGCGGCGCGCTTCTTGCGCTCACAGATCGTGTAGAGCCGGTAGGCCAGCTCGCGGGCGATCTCGACCTTGGCGCCGAACTTCGCCGCCAGCGCCGCCGCTGCCGCCTCGCCGCCGGCCTCCAGCACGCGAATGAGGTGGTGGACGATCTCCCAGACGGTGAGGCGCGGATCGGTCGCTGGGTCCCAATCGGGATCGAGCTCTTGGGGCATCAGCAGCCGCACCTTGCCACCCTTGGAGGCGGCGATCTTGGCCTCGACGAGGCTCGCCACCGCCGTGTTCTTGGCGCGGGCGAGCACATCGGCGACGCCGAAAGCGCCGTCGGCAAAGCCGTTCTGCTCGAACCAGGCGACGGCGAATCGGCTGTCTGCGTCGAAGTCACCCTCCTGCTCCGCCAGGACCTCGTCGAGCACCTGGTTGATGAGGGCGAGCGCATCGCTGACGGAGAGTGGCTTGCCCTCGGCGTCGACGACTTTGATGTAGCGCGTGAATACGCCCATGCCTGGCCCGATCGCGGCCTGAGCGAGGTCGACGGGGGCGATGTTGCCTCGTTGGAGATGTGCAAGTGCGGCAGGGAGGTCAGACTTGAGGGCGTTATGGAATTCGCGGCGTGTGGCGGTCGGGGCGGCCGCGCCGCGCGGCCGGCAGACCAGGATGATGCTGGACGCGAGAGCGTTGGCCTCGTTCTCGCGCACGCGGCCTGGCTTTTCTGTCCGCATCGGCCAAGTACCGCTGATAGCAAAGCCGGCACGGATGACAGCTTCAAGAAAGATTTCCCAGCCTGTACTTGATCGACCGGTCTCCTCTTCATCTTCGGCTTGCTTAAAGGCATAGAAGATCGTGACAGGAAACGCAGGTTGGGCCTGCTCAGCGATCAGCCCGAGCGCCCGTGTCATCCCATCGAGGAAGAAGGCCTCGGCCTTTTCTGCGCTGCCGTGGCGGGAGGGTGTGGCAACAAGTTCCCCAGCCTTCGGGACGGCCAGAGTTGCGAACAAATCTGGGAAGATCCGCTGTAGTGATCGACGGAGCCAAACGTAAAAGAAGTCCGACAGATCTGCGTAACCGATGTTGTCGTAGTAGGGTGGGTCTGTAGAGACGACTTTGCCCGTCGAGATCGCCTGCTGGTTGACATCCACTTGCGAGGCCGAACCAAAGCCTGCGTTTCCAAGCGTCTCAAGGCCCTTTATCTGGCGCTCGAACAGGTTCGCGTAACTACCAGACGACTCACAAAAGGGGTTACTCTCGGCAAAATCCCAGACCATCGGCAGGGCCTGCCGAGCAAAAACACTCCTCATCTGCGCGTTGGCGCTGTTCCAGCCGCAGAGCGATGACAAGTGGTTTGCGACCTGATCCACTAGAAATCCTAGATAAACAGCGACTGCCTCGGCATATGCGCCCGCCCCGACACCGGCATCGCGCAGTGGCTGCGCAATGCCGGGTAGACCTGCGGCGAGAGCGTCATCTCGCACTTTCACGCTCGCGGCGCCCACCAAACCACAGAATGTGGTAAGAGCAACCAGTTGTCGATCAGTAAACAGGTCGCTCCACCTTGTCATTCCGTAGTTACCAATGCGGAAGCCCAAAGCCTGCTGGAAGAACTCGGTATCCGGCCTCCACTCGGGTTTTTCTTGGCATGCGATTGCTTCATGTTCCGGTGTCGGAGTCAAATAGAGCCTCCGGCGATTCCCTTCAGCTACGATTGCCAAAAGGCGCGCGCCTATGCGCCCGGCTCTGCCCTCGGTCTTTATGTAGTCGCCTGCGATGGGGGTGCCGGACATCAAACACCCGAAGGCCCCACGCCCCAGCTTCGTCCCGGACTTTGCCGCTTCGGTATCGATGGGGCGGCCCATTTTTACCGTGAGCCGGTACCCACCGTTCGCAACTATTGGCTCGACGTAAGCCTCCTTGCCTGGCTTGGTAGAGAGCATGAATGTGGAGGTCAGCGGCACGTCTACGTCCCGGAAGGCGGGGTTCGGGCTCTTCACCGTGCGCGCCCAGATCCAGGCGATCACGGTGAGCTTCTGCCCAATTAGCAGCTTAAGGTCAGGTCGCTCCGCCGCCATCGCCGGCGTGATCTCGATTTGGGGGTAGAGGTGGCCGATGCGCCGCTCGGCCTCGTCACGCATCCACTTGCCGTAGTAGCGCACGTCGTCGGCGAGCCCTTCGGCGCCCTTCCAGTGTTTGTGCGGGTCACGCTCCGGGTTCACGGGCGGTCTGCCGGCGAATTTCGGGGGGATTTCGATCATCGCCTTGTTGATCAGCACGGCGACGGGGTTGAGGTCCGAGGCATGGGCTTCGAGCCCAAGGCGCTGCGCCTCCAGCGGCAAGGCGCCGCCGCCGGCAAAGGGATCGTGGAAGGCCGGCAGGCGGTTGCGGTCGAACAGCTCCTTCGCCCGCGGGTGATCGGCATTGGCGGCGCAGGTTCGGCGCCAGCTCTGCCAGATTTCGGCTCGCGCCTTCTCCAGCACGTGCTCGTTGGTGGTGTTCTCCCACTTCACCAGCTCCTCGATGATGCGGAAGAGGCGCTGGCGCTCGATGTCGGCGGCGCAGTCGGCGAGCGTCGGCTCCGGCCCCGGCTCGGGCAGCCCGTCGCGGCCGGCGGTCGCCTCGAACTCGGCCCTTCGCTTGTCCCAGATCGCCCGCCGCTTCCTCAGCTCCTGCTCGGCCGTGCGCCGCGTCTCGGGCACGGCGAGCAGCGTGTCGACGTACTCGGACGGGTCGTCCACCATCTGCGCGAAGATCACCGCCCGCGCCGCCGCCAGCGGCCGCCGCGCCCACCACAGATGCAAGGTCGAGGGGTGCCCGTGCCGGATCGACTTCTCCCGCGCCGAGGCGATGTTGATCGCTTCGAGCGGGAGGGCGACCTCGATGAGCTTCTTGCTGGTGACGGTCACGGCTGAGGCTCCAGAAGTCCCGACAGCCGATCGAGGAAGCGCCGGAACGATCTCGGATCCTGTGCCTGGACCAGATCGAATGCCCTCGCGAATTTGGCCTGATGAGTGACGGGATCGTACCCGTCCGGCGTGTGTCTATCCAGCCAGCCCTTGGCACCGCGGATCGTCTCGAAGCCTTCTGGTCGCAAGAGGTCGTCAGGCAGGCCAAACCGGCCGCGCAGCGACGCGGCGGCTGCGATGAACCACGTCTCGAATTCCCGATGGGCCAGGACGACGAGATGCGGGACATCCGCCCGTGCCGCCCTTGCCCGTGCGAGGATGGCCGGTCCCAGCTCGGCCGGGCAAGCGTCATCACAGTCGAGCAGGATGAGAACCCAGCCGCCGTACTGTGCCGCCTTCGCGGCGGCCAAGCTTACGTACTGGTTGAGGTAGGCATTGTCGTTCATGAACGAGCCGAGCTTGATCCTGATCGGTGGATTCACGCGCAAATCGACGCCGGGCCGCGCGAGCTGCGCCATGCGATGGAGTAGGGCGGGCAGAGCTTCAGTTTCGCCGTGGCCCTCCACGATCGGAGCGATGAAGGCCAAGGTCTAGCGACCCTTATTGTCGAATAGGGCGAGCTGCGTCTCGGACTTTACATCGAGGATCGACTTCGGATCGGGAGCCAGCTGGTTCTGGCGCAGGAGTTCGCCGGGCGTGAAGAGGCGCTTCCGCAACATCTCCTTGCCGGCCTCGTCGATCGGGCCGATCCGG
>DATGFU010000350.1:0-3473 GCA_035308865.1 Allostellaceae bacterium
CACATGGCCATGAACCTCGTCCGCAACCCAAAGGACAAGCACAGCCTCAAAAACCGACGAAAACTCGCAAGCCTCAACAACAACTACCTCGAAACCCTCATCCGACAGACAACCCCGTTAACCTGAAGCGATTCCCCTGCGGAGACAACGATGGGATGGAGTCGCGTTATCGCGGCAGGCGTGGCTCCGCAGCCGGCGTATCGAGCCGGTCGTCGTCCGACAAGGCCTCGGTGCTTCCCAGCCGGTCGAGGACCGCCAGAGCCCGCTCCGACGATCCGCGCGCGCCTCGCGCCGCAAAGAAACGCGCCGCCTCCGCCTGGGCGCCGACACGCGCCGCGAGCGACATCCCGACATACTGGTTCAGACTGACACCCATTGCCGCCGCCTGCTCGGCCGCCGCTTCCTTAAGGTCCTCGGGAAGTCGCAAGGGGAATGTGGTGAAATTCATGATGATAGGCTCCTCAGAATCGGTCCGGGCCGTTCCGCGACGATCCCGAAGCGGGCGGCGGCCGCACGAAGGTGGCGCAAATTGAACGTGGCGATGGAGTCCGCTTGACCATTGATTGCTGTTTCCAAAACCAATTCGTCGTCCGCATCCGCACCGCTCGGCCGCCAGCGGAAATCGAATGCGACCGGCAGCGCAACGGCAGCAACACCGTCGAGGATCGCGCCAATCTCCGCGGCCGTGGCACGAGCCGCCGCAAGCCGTTCGGGCCGCAGCAGCACGGCCTCATACTCGACGAACAATGATGTCGATATCGCGAGTTCGACCTCTCGCCGTAGCACTTTGACCAGCAACGCTCTCGATGCCCCGGTCGGGCTCGTCACGGCCGCGACGACAACGTCGGTATCAAGCACGAGGCGAACCACCGTGACACCATATATGATGTCACGAACTCAGGTCAATCCCTTGACATCGTATCCGATGTCACGTCCTTCGCAGCCGCCGCTTGTCCCGGCCGTGCGTTCATGGTTCTGATCGGTTTCGATCGATGAGGCGGGAGCGGGCGGCGTGGCGGAGGAGAGCGAGTTCAGCACGGGCATCCTGCCGTCCCAGGCCCTGGCGGAGGCGATCGCCGACGGGCTGGTGACGGCGCGCGTGCCGATCACCGAGGCGCAGATCCAGCCGGCGAGCCTCGACCTGCGCCTCGGTACGGTCGCCTACCGGGTGCGGGCCAGCTTCCTGCCGGGGCCGAATTCGACCGTGCAGCAGCGGCTCGACACGGTCGAGATGCACGCGATCGACCTGACCGGCGGCGCGGTGCTGGAGCGGCATTGCGTCTACATCGTCCCGCTGCTCGAATCGGTGGCGCTCAAGCGGCGGATGAGCGGGATCGCCAATCCCAAGAGCTCGACCGGAAGGCTCGATGTCTTCGCGCGGCTGATCACCGACCGCGGCACCGAGTTCGACCGTGTGGCGGAGGGCTATGAAGGACCGCTTTACGCCGAGATCTCGCCGCGGGCCTTCAGCATCCGGGTGCGGACCGGGACGCGGCTGAACCAGTTGCGGCTGCGGCGGGGCGCGCCGGTCGCCAGCGATTCCGCGCTGCGGCGCCTGCACGAGGCGGTCGGTCTCGTCGATGCCGAGAAAGGCAGCGAGAACATCAAGGGCGGCCTCGCCTTCACCGTAGACGTGGCGGGCGATCCCGCGACCGGGCTCGTGGGCTGGCGGGCGCGGCGCCATGCCGGGCTGCTCGACGTCGATCTCATCAACCACTACGAGCCGCTCGATTTCTGGGAGCCGGTGCAGGCGCGGCCGGAGCGCTGCATCATCCTGGACCCGGACGATTTCTACGTCCTCGCCTCGAAGGAATCGGTCGTGGTGCCTCCCGACCACGCGGCCGAGATGCTGGCCTACGACACGCTGGTGGGCGAGTTTCGCGTCCACTATGCCGGGTTCTTCGATCCCGGCTTCGGCGCGTCAGAGACCGGCGGCGCCGGCAGCCGCGCCGTGCTGGAGGTGCGCGCCCACGAGGTGCCATTCCTGATCGAGGACGGGCAGGTGGTGGGCCGCCTGGTCTACGAGCGCCTGACCCAGCGGCCGGACAGGCTCTACGGGGCGGCCATCGGCTCGACCTACCAGCGCCAGGGGCTGAAGCTCGGGAAGCAGTTCAAGGTGGGGTGACATCGATCGGTCATCTGCGGGGGATAGAGATCGATGACGGACATTAGCCCTCGATCGTCATGGCCGGGCTTGTCCCGGCCACCCACGTCGGGCCGCTTGGCTGCTGCCCGACGTGGATGCCCGGCACGGAGACCGGGCATGACGAAGAGGGATGTGGGACGGGCCGGCCTGCGCGAGCGAATGCGGTCGACCGACATTTACGCGGATACTCGCGAACCTGCCATCCGGAGCGTCCGATGCTCGAGCAACTGATCCATCCCCTTCAGGTCGAAGAGATGCGCATGTTGCTGCGGCTGCGCGAGCGGCGGCGGCAGAAGCGCGTGCAGGCGGAGGCCGTGCCGGGACGCCGGACGCTGGGCGAGCGCGTGTCGGACGGGGTGGCGGCGCTGGTCGGCTCGTGGCGCTTCATCATCGTGCAGAGCTGCCTGCTCGTCCTCTGGATGACGATCAACGTCATCGGCGCGGTCGAGCACTGGGATCCCTATCCCTTCATCCTCCTCAACCTCGTCCTGTCGTTCCAGGCAGCCTACACCGCGCCGATCATCATGATGAGCCAGAACCGCCAAGCCCAGATCGACCGCGACGCCGCGCAGCACGACTACGACATCAACACCAAGGCCGAGCTGGAGATCGAACTGCTCCACCAGAAGATCGACCTGCTGCGCGAAACCGAGATCGCCCAGCTGATCGAGATCATCCGCGGTCTGGAGGCGCAGCTGCAGGCGCTGCGGCCGATCGCCGGCGGCTGACCGGCGGGCACGCCAGCCGCGCGTCGTGCCGCTCTTCCCGCGGCGCGGGCGGCACGCCATTATCTTGGCAGATGCGGCCTTCGGGAGATCTCCGATGCAGTTCACAGATCCCAAACTCTTCCGCCAGCAAGCCTATATCGCCGGCGAATGGGTGTCCGCCGACAGCGGCAAGACCATCGACGTCACCGATCCGGCGACCGGCAAGGTGATCGGCACCGTGCCGAACATGGGCGCGGCCGAGGCGCGGCGGGCGATCGAGGCGGCGCAGGCGGCGCAGGCGGCCTGGGCGGCGCGCACCGCCAAGGACCGGGCCAAGGTGCTCCGCACGTGGTTCGACCTGATGATGGCGAACCAGGAGGATCTGGCGAAGCTGCTGACCTGGGAGCAGGGCAAGCCGCTGGCCGAGGCGCGCACCGAGATCGCCTATGCGGCGAGCTTCATCGAGTGGTTCGCCGAGGAGGGCAAGCGGCTCTACGGCGACACGATCCCGGCGCATGGGACCGACAAGCGCATCGTCGTGCTGAAACAGCCGATCGGCGTCTGTGTGGCGATCACGCCCTGGAATTTCCCGTCGGCGATGCTGACGCGCAAGGCGGGGC
>DATGFU010000351.1:0-4072 GCA_035308865.1 Allostellaceae bacterium
TCGGCGCCGCCCATGGCCCGGTGTCGGGTCTCATCGTCGGTCCCGACGGCGCTCTCTACGGCACCTCGGAGCATAGTGGAGCGAATGCCCGCGGCACCGCATACCGGTTGGAGCTGGTGGACGGGGCCTGGACTTTCCGCAAGCTCTACTCCTTCGCGCCGGCGCCGGGCGAGCCCGCCGATCCGGCCTCGTCCCTCATCTTCGGCGCCGACGGCACGCTTTACGGAACGTCGATTCTCGGCGGCGGCAGCAACGGGACGGTCTATCAGCTGGAGCCCGCCACGAAGAAGAGCAAGCCGTGGGTCGTCGCCACGCTTTATGCCTTTGGCCAGATTCCCCAGACCTCCACGACCGACGGAAAATATCCGAACGGCGAGCTCGTGGCCGATGCGAACGGCAATCTCTACGGCACGACGTCCCAGGGCGGCAGTGCCGCGTGCGGATGCGGGACGGTCGTCGAGGTGAGCCCGCCGACGGGCGGCGCCACGGCCTGGACCGAGACGGTCCTCTATTCCTTCACCGGTCAGGCCGACGGCGCCAGGCCGCTGGGCGGGCTGGTGTTCGACGCCGCCGGCAATCTCTACGGCACGACCTCCACCGGCGGGCAGAGTTCCGCGGCGCCGTGGGGGACGGTGTTCGAATTGAGCCCGCCGACGAGCGGCGGCACGACCTGGACGGAAACCACGCTCTATGCCTTCACCGACGGGGATGACGGCGCCGACCCCGGCGCGGAGCTCGCCATCGACGCCGCTGGCAATCTCTATGGAACGACCTCGCAAGGCGGCGCCGGCAACGGCGGCACGGTGTTCGAGCTGACGCCGTAGCTATTCTGTCCCGTCCTTGCGCTCGCGGCGCAGCTTCTCCCAGTAGTCGAGCCGCTTACGGATCTCGCGCTCGAAGCCGCGCTCGACCGGGCGGTAGAAGTTCTGCCGATCCATCCCGTCCGGGAAGTAGTTGGCGCCGGAGAACCCGTCCTCGGCATCGGGGTCGTACTCGTAGCCGGCGCCGTAGCCGATACCCTTCATCAACCGGGTGGGCGCGTTGAGGATGTGCATCGGCGGCATCAGCGAGCCGGTCTCCTTGGCCGAGCGCATCGCCTGCCCGAAGGCGCGGTAGACCGAGACGGATTTCGGCGCGGTGCCGAGATAGACGACGGCCTGGGCGATGGCCAGCTCGCCCTCCGGCGAGCCCAGGCGCTCGTAGGTGTCCCAGGCCGCCAGCGCCTGCACCAGCGCCTGCGGATCGGCCATGCCGACATCCTCGGCGGCGAAGCGGACGAGGCGCCGGACGATGTAGAGCGGGTCCTCGCCACCGGCCAGCATGCGGGCGAGCCAGTAGAGACCGGCATCCGGGTCCGAGCCGCGCAGCGACTTGTGGAGGGCCGAGATCAGATTGTAGTGGCCTTCCTGCGCCTTGTCGTAAAGCGGTGCGCGCTTCTGCACCTGGAGCGCCAGCGCCGTCGGGTCGAGCGGCGGCGTCGAAACGGGAAGGGCGGCCAGCTCCTCGGCGAGGTTGAGGATGTAGCGGCCGTCGCCGTCGGCCATGGCGATCAGCGCCTCACGCCCGTCCGCATCCAGCGGGAGCATCCGGCCGAGCGCCGCCTCGGCCCGCGCCAGCAGCGTCTGGAGCGCCGTGTCGTCGAGCCGCTTCAGCACGAAGACCTGGCAGCGCGAGAGCAGCGCGCCATTGAGCTCGAAGCTCGGATTCTCGGTCGTGGCGCCGATCAGCACGACGGTGCCGTCCTCGACATAGGGCAGGAAGCTGTCCTGCTGCGCCCGGTTGAAGCGGTGGATCTCGTCGATGAACAGCAGCGTGCCGCGCCCGGCGCCGCGCCGCTGGCGGGCCGCCTCGAACACCTTGCGAAGATCGGCAACGCCCGAGAATACCGCCGAGAGCGGCTCGAAATGGAGGTCGGTGACGTCGGCGAGCAACCGCGCGATCGTGGTCTTGCCGCAGCCCGGCGGCCCCCAGAGGATCATCGAGACGAGGCGGTGCGCCGCGACCATGCGCCCGATCGGCGCCGCGGGCGCCAGGAGATGGTCCTGCCCGACGACGTCGCCGAGAGTCTTCGGCCTCAGCCGGTCGGCCAGCGGCCGGGGCGCCTGGGCCTCGAAGAGAGTTGGCATCAGTCTGTACGCGGAACCAGGTGGACGGGGCTGCAGTGATTCTATGGCCCCGGCCCGATTCCGCAACAATTGGCGGATCGGCGAAGGGTCGCGCGTCTACGCCGCGAGGCTGCGTGTGGTCTCAACGTCCCAGACCAGCGGCAGGGCATCGACGACTCCGACGATCCCGCCAGTGAATTCGACGGTCTTGCCGGGGGCCACCGAGAACTCGGGGATGCGCTTCAGCCACTCCTCGAGCGTCACGCGGATCTCGGTCCGCGCGAGATGGGCGCCCGGGCATTTGTGGTGGCCGCTGCCGAAGGTGACATGCGCCGCGGTCGGCCGATGGAAATCGACCTCCATCGGCCGCTCGTTCTCGCGTTCGTCGATGCCGCCCAGCACGCTCGGGGTCAGGATCATCTCGCCCTTCCTGAGGCTCGCCCCCTGGTATTCCATGTCGCGGGCGACCTCGCGGCCGATCGTGACGATCGGAAAGCGGCGCAGAAACTCCTCGACTGCCGCCGGCATGAGTTCAGGCTCCCCGGCGAGCTCGCGGCTCATCGCCGGGTTCCGGGCCAGGAACAGCATCGCGAAGCCAAGGAAGTTGACCACCGTGTCGAGCCCGGCGATCAGCACCTGCACCGACAGCTTCAACGCCTCATCGCGTGTCAGTGCACGGTCGCCGATCCGGCCGTTGATCATGCGGCTGAGCATGTCGTCGCCGTCGCCGCCCTTCCGCGCATCGACATAGGGGCCGAGATAGTCGAAGAGGCGGGCCATGCACTCCTCGAAGCTCATCGACCCGTCCGGCCGCAGCATCTGGTCGCACCACCGCTTGGTCTGCGCGGCGTCCCCGGGCGGCAGGTCCATCATGCTGAGAAAGATGCGGATGGGCAGGATCTCCGCATAGGCGGTGGTGAAGTTGCAGGCGCCGTCGCGCCGTACCGCTTCGATGAGCTCGGCCGCCAGCGCGCGGATGCGCGGCTCGTTGGCGCCCACCACCTTCGGCGCCATGCTGCTGTTGAGCAGCGTGCGGTAGGGCCGGTGCTCCGGCGGGTCGAGGGTGGTCGGTATCAGCCCGTGCTGCTCCCCGATCGCCTTGGGCACCAGGATGACGCGGCTCGAAAATCGCTCGTGATCGGAGAAGACTTCGTCGATCAGGCGGTTGCGCGTGGCGATCCAGTGGCCGCCGTTGCGCGGCGTCCACACGACATCGGGCACACCCGGCGCCTGCAGGGCCTTCCAGGCGGCGTGAAAGTCCTGCTTCACGCCCGGCGGCGCGTACATGTCGAAATCGACGACGCGATCCTCGGGCACATGCGGCGGACGTTCAGCGGGCAAACCGGCATCCATGACATCCCTCGCTATCGGCCAAACTCGAGCGTCGGCTCCACGTTCATGTCTGGGCGGCCGGAACCTCGACGACGAGGCCGTCGAGGGTTTCGGACAGCTTGATCTGGCAGGACAGGCGCGAATTGGCGCGTGGCCCGACGGCCGCCTCCAGCATGCCCGCCTCGAAATCGTCCGGCGACCCGGTGCGGTCGAGCCAGACGGCGTCGACATAGACGTGGCAGGTGGCGCAGGAGCAGGCGCCGCCGCACTCGGCATCGATCCCCTCGATGCCGTTCTGGACCGCGGCCTCCATGAGCGTCAGGCCGCCGCGGGCGTCGATCGTCCGGGTGATGCCGCGGCTTACGAAGCTGATCTGCACCATCCTCGCCCGGCCGCCTTGAACGTTGCTCGATCGCCTCACCCAACGGTGACCGGCGATTCACAAGTCATTTAGCGAGCGGGATCGAGCTCCGTCAAGCGGAGGCCGTTCAAGGCGCAGGGGAATCGCTTCAGGTTAACGGGGTTGTCTGTCGGATGAGGGTTTCGAGGTAGTTGTTGTTGAGGCTTGCGAGTTTTCGTCGGTTTTTGAGGCTGTGCTTGTCCTTTGGGTTGCGGACGAGGTTCATGGCCATGTG
>DATGFU010000352.1:0-3232 GCA_035308865.1 Allostellaceae bacterium
CGATGAGGCGGTCGGTCTTGGCGAGAAGCCAGGCGGCATGGACCAGCGGATTGCGGCCGAAGCCTTCGGGAATCCACAGCGCAGCATAGCCGCGGCGCTCGACGCGCTGCGCAAACTGGGCCGCGGCCGCCGCCGTAAGCCCGTCGGTCGAGATCCATACGCCGAGTTTTCCAAGCTCCATGGGGTCCTCTCAAGATTGGTGCTGCGCCCGGCCGCGGCTCGTGACTTACCACAGAAATACCTGGAAATATGACGCCGCTCCTTTTGATCGACGCACCATCGCGCCGACCCGGCTTCGGCCGCCTACCCCACTGGGACCAGATAGCCCGAGATGTAGACATAGTCATGTTCGAGGGTACCGGTCACGTTCCGGCCCGAGCTCACGACGACTGAAGTGCCCGGATCCGCGTAGAGCGTGCCCGTCCATCCGGCGCCGGGAAACGGAGCCGTCAGGGTTGGCGGCTGCGGCATGCGGAACGGCTGGAAAACGTCGCCGACCTGCACATAGACGTCTACCTGCAAGTGCTCGCCGGAGGTGTAGTTCTGCTGGATATACGACACGGCTTGAATGACGAGGCGCTGGCCGGCAGGAACCTGGAAGGAGTTGGATCCTTCCGTGGACGAGCTGTCGATTGCGATCGTTACCGATGTCATGTAGGGCCGCAAGGCCGGGTTGTCCGTGGCCTGGCTCGGCACCGGCCTCGTGATTGGATTGGCGACGGTGACATTGGTCGAGGCCGTCTCGGGATCCGCTGTTCCCGAGTTTCCGCGGCCGGCGACCAGCAAGATGGCGATCACGGCGAGAGCGACGGTCCCGGTGGCCTTCATGATGCGATCGACAAATACCGACATTTTGCGCTCCTCCAATTCAGAGGTCGCGAACGCGAATGGCCCGGTCGCGTTGCGGCGACGGGGGCAGCATATCATTACGGCTTTATTTCTGCAGATCACGCGCATCATAGAAGATCAGTGGCTGAACTACGGCGCTGCTCTGCATAATCCTCCCGCCTGCCCCCTCACTCCACCCTGACCGTCACCGACGCCTTCCGGCCCGCGCCGTCCAGCACCGTCACCCGCGCGAACCCCGGCCCGTCCGGCGTCCAATGCGGCACCGCGTGGAATTGCGTCGGCGGCAGCGGCACGCCGTTGACGCTCCAGCGGTACGGGAGCGCGCCGCCGTCGGCTTCGAGGGCGAGCGTGCCGCGGCTGCCGTCGGCCCCGGTGAGGTCGATGACGGCGCCTTCGGGCGGGTAGAGGATGCGCGGCGGCTGGGCGCCGGGGAGGCCTCTGATCGTGCCGCGGGTGGCGAATTGCTGCAGCCCTTGCGGCAGGTGCGGCGCCGGCGCGTCGGCGGCCGCGACACGGTCGTGGCTGCCCTCCTGCGGCAGCAGGTCGAACACGTCGAAGAGCAGCGGCGCGGCGGTGTTGCGGCCGTAGAGGCCGGGCCGGGGCGTGCCGTCGCGCCGTCCGGTCCAGATCCCGACCGTCCAGTCCTCGGTATAGCCGACCGCCCAGGCGTCGCGGAAACCGTAGGACGTGCCGGTCTTGTAGGCGATTGGTCGCCCTTCGGCGGCGAGGAGCGGCGGCAGGCGGCCGTCGGGCGGCGGTGCGCCGCGCAGGATCTCGGTGACGAGCGACGCGGCATGCTGGCTGAACAGCAGGGGCCTTGCAGGTGCCGCCTGGCCGGCGAGGATGCGCAGCGGCACCGGCCGCCCGCCGCGAGCGAGCGCCACGTAAAGCCCGGTCAGGTCCTGCAGGCTGATGCCGACGCCGCCCAGCGCCAGCGGCAGCGACGGCTCGCCCCCGCCGCTCGGGAAGACGAGATGCGCGCCGGCGCCTTCCAGCGCCGCGGTCAGCCGTCCCGCCCCGACGCGGTCCAGCAGCTCGACGGCCGGCAGGTTCAGCGATTGCTGCAGCGCCTCGCGCGCCGTCACCTGGCCGCGGAAGCCGCGGTCGAAATCCTCGGGCGCCCAGTTGCCGAAGCGCATCGGCCGGTCTTCGATCAGCGTGTCCGGCAGGATCGCCAGATCCTCGAAGGCGAGGCCGTAGATGAAGGGCTTCAGCGCCGAGCCGGGCGAGCGGCGGGTGCGGGCGAGATCGAGCGCGCTGTGGACGCCGCCGATCCAGGCGCGGATCGTCGCGTCCCGATTGTCGACCACGATCGCCGCCATGTCGCCGCCGTCGCCGGTCCAGCCGATCTCGCGCGCCGCAAGGTCCTCGAGCGATTGCTGCAGCCCGCCGTCGAGCGTCGTTTTCAGCATGCCGTCGGCGGTCGGCCGGTGGCGCAGCCGCTCGGCGACGTGCACGGCCCGGGCCGGGAAGGTGCGGCGCGGCGCGATCTGCGGCGCCGGCGTCTCGGCAACATCGGGCGCCAGCCTGCCGTCGGCCACGAGACGGGCGAGCAGCTTGTCGGCCGCCGCCAGCGCGGCCTCGGGGTGGCGGTCCGGGCGGAGATGCGCCGGACGCTGCGGCAAGGCCACCAGGATCGCGGCCTCGCCTGGCGTCAGTTGGTTCGGCTCGTGGCCGAACCAGGCGAGCGACGCGGCGCGCACGCCTTCGATATTGCCGCCGAAGGGGGCCAGGGTGAGGTACATGGCAAGGATCTCCTCCTTGCCGTAGCGCTCCTCGAGCTGGGCGGCGCGGAGGAGATCCTTGACCTTGCCGAAGAGCGAGCGGCCGTGCGGTTCCAGCAGCCGCGCCACCTGCATGGTGAGCGTCGAGCCGCCCGAGACGATGCGCTGCGACGAGACGAGCTGCCAGGCCGCCCGGCCGAGCGCCAGCGGATCGATGCCGCGATGCTCGCGGAAGCGGTTGTCCTCGGCCGCCAGCAGCATCCGGATATAGGTCGGATCGACCTGCTCCGGCGTCGTCGCCAGGCGCCACTTGCCGTCCGACGTGGTGAAGGTGTGCAGCAGCTCGCCGTCGCGCGCCGTCACCGTGACGGAGCGATCCTGATAGCGCGACAGATCCGGCGGGAAGAGCCGGTCGGCGACGACAGGCAGCAGGAACATCGCCGCGACCAGCGCAAGCGCCTGCCGGCGACGCCTGATCCAGCCCGTCATCATATTATAGCCGCCGGCCCGACTCCCTCCTCCCGCTTGCGGCACGGCTGTGCGGGGAAAGTATTGCCGCCACGAGAACGAGTCTCGGGCGAGGCTTGTGCGTCTTTTGATGTCGTCATGCGCGGGCTTGACCCGCGTATCCACGTCGTTCCGTGTCGCGGAGCCACGTG
>DATGFU010000353.1:0-10880 GCA_035308865.1 Allostellaceae bacterium
CCAGGTCGTGCGCCCGCCGCGCGAGCGCGGCAGCACGTGGTCGAAGGTCAGGTTCTCCGCCGGGAACTCGTGGGCGCAGTACTGGCAGGTGAAGCCGTCGCGTAGATAGATGTTGTAGCGCGTGAAGGCCGGGAACCCGTCGAGCCGCTTGTAGCGCTTCAGCGCCACCACGCTCGGCACCGGCACGGACACGCTCGGCGACCTTGCATGAACGTCGTAATTCGCCACCAGCGCCACGCGGTCGAGCATCAGCGCCGTCAGCGCGTCGCGCCACGACCACAGCGACAGCGGGTGGAAAGACAGCGGCCGGTAGTCGGCGTTCAGCACCAGCGTCTGCAGGTTCAGCATCGCCGATCCCCAAACAAGAACGGCCAGACTCGCGTCTGGCCGGCCGGAAGGCGCGCGAGTACTTTTTGTGGCCGACTGACCGGGCGATGGGCGCCGAGATGCAGCGCCGCCACGAGCCGCCGCCCGTCGGTCCCTGCTGCTCCTCCCGGAGTCACCTGCCGCATCGCTCCCGCACCATCCGCTGGTGTCATCGAATCACCGTCTACCACAGCTAGATGACGCTTTGAAATCACTCCGTTGCGCGGCGTCGCTCAGCTGCCGAGATGCCGCACCAGGAACCGCGCCGCGGCGGTGAGCCCGGCCTCGTCGATGCTGTGGCCGAGGCCCGGCCGCGCCAGCGTCTCCACCGGAATCCCGGCCGCCCGCAGCCCGGCTTCCGCATCCGCCATGGCGGCGAAGGGCAGCATCGGGTCGGCCGTGCCGTGGACCAATAGCACCGGCGGCGCCCCGTGCGGTTCGGCCGCGAGGCGCTCCGCCGCCACCAGCATGCCGGAGAATCCGACGATCGCGGCCGGCGCCGGGCTGAGCCGCAGGCCCACGTGCAGCGACATCATCGTGCCCTGGGAAAACCCGACGAGCGCCAGTCGAGACGAATCGAGCCCGTAGCGCGCCAGCTCCGACTCAAGAAACCGGGCGAGCGCCGGTGCCGCATGGTCGGCCCCGGCCTCGCGCACCTCCATCCCGCCGCCCGGCCCGATCAGCCCGAACCACTGGAAGCCGCCGCCGCCGAGCTCGCACGCCTCGGGCGCGTTGGGCGCCGCGAAGGCAGACTCGCGCAGCACGCCCGAGAGCGGCTCGGCCAGGCTGAAAAGATCGGGCCCGTTAGCCCCGAACCCGTGCACGAACACGACGAGCGAGGTCGTCTTGCCCGAGGCCGCGGCACAGCGCGGGCCGTCGATGAGGCGGGGCGGATCGTCAGGCATGGGCGCTCGCGGGAAGCTCTCGGGACGCCGCGACTATGACGGCCCGCAGCAGGCCGGGCAATCGCCCACTCAGCGCTTCAGCGCGGACTTATCCTGATGGAGCAACCCCCATCGTCATGCCCGGACTTGTCCCGGGCATCCACGTCGTGCAGCGGCGCATCGGCCCGACGTGGATGGCCGGGACAAGCCCGGCCATGACGGGGCGGGATCGTCGCTCGATGTGCCGCAATGCCCCCACACCCGCTTGCCCCGCCGCCGTGTGCGATCCTAATCTCGCGCCCCAGGGAACTACCCATCTACCGGAGTCCCCATGGGCGTGCCCGAACCTGCCGCTGCCGAACCGGCACCGTGCCCGAACTGCGGGGCGCCCGTCGCCGTCGCCTATTGCCCCGCCTGCGGCCAGGGCCGCGACGATCACAGCCGCTCGCTGTGGGTGCTGCTGAGCGAGCTCATCGAGCATCATCTCTTCCTCAACGGCCGTTCGATGACGACGATCGCCACGCTGGTCTTCCGGCCGGGGCGGCTGACGCGCGCCTATATCGAGGGGAAGCGCATCCGGTTCCTGTCGCCGATCCGGGTCTACCTGTTCTCCGGCATTGTCTTCCTGGTCACGATCTGGGTTGCCGACATCGCCATCATCCAGTTCGCGATGCAGCGCGTCCCACGCTCCGACGTGGAGTCCGCCGCCGCGGAGGTAGAGAAGGAGGGAACCGACATCGCCGATGCCCCGGTCCTTTCCGTGCCCGACCCGTCGGACAAGAGCTACCTGCTGATGCCGACGATCGAGGTGCTGCGCCCGGCCGGCCAGGGCTTCGAGCCGCCCGAGGCCTGGAAGAGCGGGCTGCAGAAAGCTAGCGACAAGGCGGCCCCGATCATCCGCGGTGCCTTCTACGAGATGTCGCATCCGCGGGCCCTGAACCAGGTGCTGCAGGAATGGCTGCCGCGGCTGATGATCGTGCTGCTGCCCTTCGCCGCTGCCGGGCTCGCCATCCTGAACTGGCGGCGACGGCTCTATTTCGTCGACCACCTCAGCTTCGCGCTGCACGGCCAGGCCTTCTGCTTCATCCTGCTGAGCCTGGCCGTGTGGCTGCGCACGATGGCACCGAACCTGCCCTATCTGGCATGGACGGTGGCGCTGGTCATCGTCGCCTACACCTTCATCGCGTTCCGGCATGTCTATGGCGGCGGCTGGCTCGGCGCCGCAGTGAAGATCGGCCTGGTCGGCGGCGCCTACCTCCTGCTCGTCGCCGCCGGCGTGCTGGGCGTGCTGATCTACGGCTTCGCGACGATCGCCGGCTGAGCCGTCACGGCGCCTTCGCCTCGCAGGTGGACTTGCCCGGCTTGCCGGCGAAGCGGTCGGCGATCCAGGCGAGCTGCTCCTTCAGCGTCTGGTCCATCGACTGGACATGATCCAGCGCCGGATAGGCGCGGAACTCGATCGGCAGGTGATGGGTGCAGGCCTTGGCGACCACCGCCTTGGTAACGGCGATCGGCACGATGTTGTCGCCCCCGCCGGCGATCACCAGCATCGGCCGGTCGACCGGGTCCTCGCCGACCGTGCTCTCGGAGAAGTATTGCTGGACCATCGGGGACTTGGTCCAGCCCGGCTTGATGAAGGACCGCCACGGCAGCGGACCGAAGGTCGCGGCGTCGAGCGCGAGGCAGCCCTTGCTGGTCACGATGGCGAAGCGCTCCAGCGCCGGTTCCCGGATCATGTCGCCGACTTTGAAGAGCGGCAGCCGCACCTTGATGCCGAAGGCCAGGTAGGGGAGCAGCGCCGCTCCGCCGGGATGCGCCTCGAGATCCGACAGCGCCGCCAGGTCGGTGGCGCCGGAGACCACGACGGCACCAAGGAAGTCGGGATCGTCCTTGGCCATCTCGGCGGCACCCCAGGCCGCGAGCCCGCCCTGCGAATGCCCGTCGACAACCCATTTGCGGCCCAGGCTCGCCACCGCCGCCCGCGCCGCCGGCAGCGCGTTGACGATGTCGCGCGCATGCGACGGCTTGTTGAGATAGGCATGCCGCCCCTCGGGACCCAGCCCGACATAGTCCGGCGCCACCACGGCATAGCCGGCCGCCGCCATCGCCGCCGGCGAAGGGCTGGCCAGGTCGCGCGCTTCGGAGGGCGCGCAGATCCGCGCGACGCCGGTCGTGCCGTGCGCCCAGGCGATCACCGGCCAGCCGCCGGCAGGCGGCGTTCCCGGCGGCACCAGCACCACGCCCGAGGCCGGCGTCATCCCCGCGAGATAGACGAAGCGCACCGCGGTGACGCCGGGCGGCAGCGTGTAGTCCGTCACCGGCTCCGAGCGGATCAGCGCGCCGGGCCCGCCTTTCACGTCATCCGGCGCGACATGGTAGAACGGGCTCGCCGGCAGGCGCCCGGCCGCTTCCGCCGCGATCACCTGATCCGGTGGCGGCGGCGGCTCGGCCCCGGATGCACCCCCCGCCCAGATCGCCGCCGCCCCGATACAGACCGCCGCCAGCATCGCCCGCATTGCCGCCCTCCACCCCCGTTTGGCGGGCGGGAGGTAGCGTCAGCCCGGTTGCTTGTCCAGAGCCTCGCGGGTCGTGCCCCATCCCAGCAGCAGGGCGGCGACGCACAGGTTCCAGGCGCCCTGGATGGCGAGGACGCCGATCAGCAGATGCGGCATCAGCCGCGGATTGGCGCCGAGGATGATCGCCAGCAGCAGCACGCCGGCGCCGATCCCGACCACGCCGGTGCCGCGGCGGTCGGCGGTCAGCAGGGGCAGCGACCAGGCGATGGTCGCCGCCGCCTGCAGCACCAGCGCCAGCTTGGTCAGATCCTGGATGGCCGTCGAGACCAGCAGCATCACGGTGGCCGCCGCCTCGATCCGGCCCGGATCGGCGTCCGCGAGCCGCACGGCCAAGTCCGGCGTCACGAACCCGTCGAGCAAAGTGGCGCCGAGGACCGCGACGCAGGCCAGCGCCAGGCACGCGAAGCCCAGCACCGTCTCCGGCCGGTCGAGGCCGAGCCGCGCGGCGAACCGCGCGAACCCGGCCAGCAGCAGGATGTACAGCCCGATGATCGTCCCGTGCACGATCCCGTCGACGAGCCGCGCCGCCGCGATCTGCGACAGCACCTGGGCCGGACTGCCGGGCTCGGCCATGGGATGGAAGACCAGCGCCACCGTCATCAGCACCGAGGCGGCGCCGATCATGAGGCCGGCCGGGCGATCGGCCAGATCGATGGACATGCGGAAAGGTTCCGTGGCTGATGGCGGTTGCACGCAACTATCAGATCGGGCGCCGCAGGATGCCGGACGAATCGCGGCAGAAATCCCGTTCCGGACAAACCGGGCGCGCGGTCCGCAAGCTCGACCGGCGTAGCGAACGCACGCGCCGCGCGCTGCACGGCGCCTTCACAAAGCTGCTGCTCGAAAGTGGCTACGAGGGATTGAAGGTCGCCGACATCCTCGAGCGCGCCGATGTCGGCCGCTCGACCTTCTACCAGCACTATCGCGGCAAGGAGGATCTGCTGCGGCAGAGCGTGACCCACATGTTCGCCGTGCTGGCCGAGACCGTCACCGGTTCCGGCGTGCCGCCGGGACTGGTCGCGATCGTCGCCCATATGCGCGAGAACCGCCGCCTCGCCCGCGCGCTCTACCGCGGCGCGGTCAGGCTTCTGCTGTCGCGCCGCCTCGCCGAGCTGATCGAGCCGAACCTGCCGGCGGCCCTGATCCTGCCGAGGCCGCTCGCCGCCCGCCAGATCGCCGAGGCGCAGCTCGGGCTGCTGGAGGCCTGGCTGACCGGCACGATCGCCTGCCGGCCGGAAGAGATCGCCGCGGCGCTTCACGCGACGAGCGCCGCCATGGCGCTGGCGCTCGCGGCGGCGTGAGCGGCGGCGGCACCCACCCGCCGCCGTGCGCCGTCACGTCAGTTGGTGACCGCGGCGCCCTGCTCGTAGACGACGATCCGGCCAGCCTCGCGGGCGAGCGTCACCGTCTCTGCCGTCTCGCCGACGCCGCGCGGCGAGGACAGCACCACGCTCTGCCCCTCCCCGAGCGTCACGTCGAGCCGGACGGCCGTCGCCTCGTCCCGGGCGCCCAGCGTCGCGACGACGCGATAGCCGTTGGGCTCGACGGTGTAATAGGCGATGCCGGTCACGCCGCCGAGATTGATCGGCTGGGCGGCGACGGGCTTGACGGTCTCCGCCTGCGCCGCCCCGGCGGCGGCGAGGACGAAGAAGGCGAGAAGGGCATTGGTGCGCATAATCATGATGCTCGCTCCGATCTTGCCGGCGCGGCTCTTCGACAGGAGCGTCGTCACCGCGGCGGGCGTTGGAATGGCCGGAGAGGTAGCCGGACGGTCGGGCGGGCCGCACGGTGACGGGTGCTAAGAGTTGTGAAGGCGGATGCTAATTGTTGTGATGGGTCGCGTGGTCGGGGGTGCGAGTGGGTTGCTTCAGCTCTGCCGCGCGCTCGCATTCGATGCCCTCAACGACTAGAATGTCAGCATTGACTGCAAAGTCGAGACGCTCGTGGCCAACATCACGATCCGCAATCTTGACGAGCCGCTGAAGGCGCGCCTGCGCGTACAGGCCGCGGTGCATGGCCGCTCCATGGAGGAGGAGGCCCGTGCCATCCTGAGAACCGCGCTCAATCGCGAGACGGTGCCGCCGCCGAACCCGGCGGCCGCCATCCGGGCTCGCTTCGCGAAGCTGGGCGGCGTCGACCTGCCCGAAACGCCTCGCGAGAAGATGCGCGAGCCGCCGGATTTCGGCGCATGATCCTAAGGGCCGACATCGACAAGGGGCTCGCCGATGTGGCCGCGGGCCGGGTCAAGGATTTCGACATGAGCCACATCGTCGAACGCGGGAGGAAGCTATTGGCCGCGCGCAGCTCGGGGCGCTCAACGGCACCCGATAGCGCATCCTGAAGTTGTCGCCGGCGCGGAGGTCCGACCGGTAGGACCCAGCAGGGAGGCTCGAATGGCGGCGTCGAAGACCCTCAGCGCGGCGATCGCGGACGCCAGGAAGATTGTCGGCGACAAGGCCTCCATCCCGAAGCCCAAGGCCGACACCGACGCCGTGCTCGATCAGATCGTGGCGAGATTTCACAAGTGGCAATCGGCCTTGACCGATCTCTACACCGACACCGTCGTGATCGACAAAGCGTTCAAGAGCTACCGGTATGGCATGGAGCAGAACGCCGCCGTTTACGGCAAGGCGGATTTCGGGCTGGACGAGAAGTCCAAGGACGATGCCGCGAAGATCAAGCAGGCACAAAAGATCCTCGACGATTTCTTTGCCCAAAGCAGAAAGGCGGCCGACGACAATGCGAAGAGCTTTGGCGACCTCTACGATCGAGTGCTCCATGTGATGCAGGGCACGTGGTAGCCGATAGGGGAAGACTGAGGGCGCGCCGGCGCCTCGCCATGGCGGACCGATCTCGATAGACTTGCGGCCATGAGCGTGCCGAACACGCCGATGTCGGTGGCGCAGTTCCTGGAATGGGAGGCGCGCCAGCCGACGCGCCATGAGTTCGACGGCGTCCGGCCGGTCGCGATGGTGGGCGGCACGCGAGCGCACGCGACGATCCAGCGCAACCTCGCGATCTCGGTCGGTGGGCGGCTGCTCGGCGGCCCTTGCGCGTTCTACGGCAGCGACCTCAAGATCCGCACGGCGGGCGACACTGTGCGGTATCCGGACGGCTTCGTCACCTGCACGTCAGGCACCGCACGTGACACGGTGGTGGGCGATCCCGTCGTCATCTTCGAGGTGCTGAGTGACAGCACGGCAACGACGGATTTCCGCGAGAAGAACGGCGAATACGCGGCGACGCCGTCGGTGCGCCGCTACGTGATGCTCTACCAGGACAAGATCGCCGCCGTGATGTTCGAGCGCGGCGGCGACGACTGGATCGGCCACCTGCTCGCCCCGGACAGCGTGCTGATGATGCCGGAGATCGGGATCGAGCTCCCGCTGGCGGAGCTGTACCGAGGGGTGGAGATGGCGGGGGAAGTGAAGGGAGAGGAAGAGGGTTAGAGACGGGTGCCGGCTGACTTGATGAGAATTTGATTGGGCCCTTTTCCGCATCGGTAGGCTGTCGCTGTAATCTGATCGTCTTGTCGGGCACGAGCCGGCCGCCGAGACCATGAAAAGCTCTTGCTAATCCGCCTTCACTCTACTACCATCTACTAACATCTAGTAGATAGGGATATCATGCCAAGCCAGCAGCTCTCGTTCCCGCATCACATCGCCCACTCACCCGTGTACGGCCTTGAGTACAATGCCCACGATCCAGATCGTGAAGGCAATTCCGACGTTCACTGGCTTACAATTGGCTGGTCTCAATGGGATGAACACGAGCCTGCCGCAAAGGTCGTCCGCCATTCTGGCCAACGTTGGTCTCGGCAATCCGAGGAGATACCGTTGGCACGCCTCGTCGACCTGACGGCACTCCTCGCAAAAGTCTACCTTGGGAATGCCGACGAAATTGAATTTGAGGCTGGCTTCTTCGAGAACCAGCCCGCGGACATAATGATCAAGGCGAAGTCCTCGCGGGCGCGCGAGCTTTTGGCAACTGCCTTGCATCGTGACCCAAAATTGCGGCGGCGACTGAGCAACTTGGCTGATATCATGATTGAGTTGCGCAAGGCACGACAAGTCTGACCGTCCATCCGAAGCGGCATTGCATGGGCGTTGCCGCTGCGAGTGATCACTCGTCCTTCATCGGTGGACGGAATGTATCTCTGATCGGCAGAACCTTTTGCCGACCATTCTCGCTGCCACTGCCAAATTCCGGTAGATTGCAAGAATGAGCTTCGACTTCCTCCATACCGACTCCGTCGACCCGATTTCGCAACTGCCGTCGGCCAAGTTGGATCGCGCGATGGTGCTTCGGAATGGCCTTGTCGCCCTATGCGAAGGCAAGGCCAACATGAATGACGCAGTCTATCGCTTGCTGCGGCGCGAGTTCATGAACGATCCAGCTCTGTCAAATTTGGTTCCCCAGTTCGTTCGAGCGGCGCAAGACACCGCTTCGATGTGGACGTTTATGAAGGACTACAATCCCAAGTGGGCGCCAAGGCGCCAATTTGTGCGTGAACAGTTCGTCGCTTTAATCGACAATCTCGAGGGCGTCGCCGTGCAGACGGAGGCGATCGTGGACCGTGTCACGGATGCTCCGCGTGCCGCCGAGCCGCAGGAGAGGCCCATGTATAATCTATTCGTATCTGGCGACCCCGAGGCTTGGCAGCGAGAACCTTGGACTATGGGAGCATCCCGCTGCGTCAACGAATATACCGGCGACTCCATCAAGGCCCAGTACGGTGCGCTCGATGCTGCGGCGATAGAGGCGCTACGAAAGCTGCCGTGCATCTTCGCATACGAGATGGGCATCAATATACCGCCGAAATTTGGGGTAATTCGTGATATTACGAAAAGACAAGGACAAGTACGAGTAGAATACGAAATCATTCCAATTATTCCATTTCTGTCGAATGAGGATTTGGCCGCGCTGCAGTTTGAATTAGACATTGGTCAACTCGAATTGAGCCGAACACATTGGGCAGTCAAAGACGTCAATCTCGCAAAAGAACTGCAATATCGGGGCATAGCACTCCCGAATTGGACTCGAAGTATTTCGAAGGCTGTAGATATTTCGATTCATAGATTTGAAGTCGCTCTATCATTTCCCGGCGAGGTGAGGCCGCTCGTTGCAAAAGTTGCTGAGCATCTCGAAAGTCTCATAGGCCCGAACGGCTATTTCTTCGATGGCAATTATGTTTCGCAGCTGGCACGCCCGTCTCTCGACACTCTACTGCAAGATATATATAGAAATCGGGCCAAGCTGATCGTAGTCTTTTTGAGTGCGGACTATCAGCGAAAGGATTGGTGCGGCATTGAATTTCGAGCAATTAAAGATATTATCGCCGAACGAGCCCATAATCGAATCATGTTTGTGCGCACCGATGACGGTTCGGTTGATGGTGTTTTTTCGACGGATGGGTATGTCGATGCGCGTCACTTTGGCTCTCAAGACATTGCTCGGTTCATCAGGGAGCGTGTTGATCTTTTGTAGGTTCGACGGGCACTCGGCTGATAGACTGTTAGAGTCCGCCCGAGAATCGGATTTGTTGAGTTACGCTCTGGCGAGGCGTCGTGACAAGAGCTTGACGCTGGCGATGTAGAGCCAGGCGGCGGCGGATTGGATGGTTGCCTCGAAGTCGTTGGCGAGGCGGCGGTTCTTGGTGAGCCATGCGAGGGTGCGCTCGACGACCCAGCGTCTTGGCAGGACCACGAAGCCTTTGGTGGCATCTGATCTTTTCACGATTTCGAGGGTCCATCGGCCGAGCACGGAGAGCGCTTGCGCGAGCTTCTCCCCGGCGTAGCCGCCATCGGCGAAGACGTGCCGCAGCCAGGGATAGAGATGGCGGGCGGATGCCAGCACGAGCGGCGCGCCGTCGCGATCCTGGATGTCGGCGGCATGGACCACGGCCTCGACGAGGAAGCCGTTGGTATCGGTGAGGATGTGGCGCTTGCACCCCTTGACCTTCTTGCCGGCGTCGTAGCCGCGCGGGCCGCCGGCCTCGGTGGTCTTGGCCGACTGGCTGTCGATGATCCCGGCCGTGGGGCTCGCCTCGCGGCCCATCGCCTCGCGCGCCGCCATGACGAGCGCATGGTTGATCCGTTCCCACGTCCCGTCGTCCCGCCACTGATAGAAGTAGCCCTGCACGGTCGAGACCGGCGGAAAGTCGTTCGGCAGGAGGTTCCACGCGCAGCCCGCCGACGCGATGTAAAGAATGGCATCGACCACGACCCGCAGATCGGTCTCGCGCGGCCGGCCAAGCCGGCGTCGCGGCGGCATGAACCCCTCGATCACGGCCCATTCGGCATCGGTCATGCTGCTTGAATACCGCAATCCCTTGCGGTGATACTGCCGGCGGGTGATATCAGTCTACATCTTGTGCTCCAGGTTCTGATTCGCACCAAAACCGAATCACAAGCGACTGATATCACTCAACTCATTTCCGGGCGGGGCCTAAGTCCCAATCGGCGAACCCGACCCACAGCGCGTGAAACTTAAGATGGGGGCATTGGCTCTCTGAATCCCGCCGATGGCCGGCGTGGCGCCACCATGCTCACTCGGGCGCCAGGTCGCCGAACCAATAGGCCGCCGTCACGCCGCCATCCATGAGGAAGTCGCTGCCGGTGATGAAGGCGCCGTCCGGTCCCATGAGCAGCGCGCCGACGGTTCCCACCTCGTCCGGCGTGCCGGCGCGCCGGGCCACGGACAGCTCGATCATGCGCCGGTAGCCTTCACCGCGCGGGCCACTCAGTTCGTCCTTGGCGAGCGGGGTCATGATGATGCCGGGGCTGATGGTGTTGACCCTGGCGCCACGCTTGCCCCAGCGCACCGCCTCGGCCATCACCCGCAGGGAGTTGCCGCGCTTGGAGAGCTGGTAGGCGTGCAGCGAGTCCGCCACCTGGTCCGGCTGAAGGAATGGAAGGCCGAGCAGTTCCTCCACAGGCGTGGTGGCCAACGCCTGGTTCTGCTGGGCCGTGAGCGCAGGCAGGCGGTGGCCGGACTGTGAAGCGATGACGACGCCGGAGCCGCCGCGCGCGATCACCCTGCCGAACTGTTCGAG
>DATGFU010000354.1:0-3242 GCA_035308865.1 Allostellaceae bacterium
CCGCGAGGTCGCCGTCGACATCGATTTCGCCAACCGGCGCGTCGCCTTCCGCGATCCGGCGCGCCTCGAGCGGCCTCAGGGCGCCGTGGAAGTTCCGCTCGGAGCGTTGGTCGGCCTTCGCTCGATTCCCGTTTCGGTCGACGGCGCTCCGCCCGCGCAATTCCAGTTCGACCTCGGCAGCAGTTCACCGCTGATGGTGTTTCCCGCCTATGCCAAAGGGCACGGATTGCCCGGCGGCCGCGCCTCTCAGAGGTTGAGCGGCGGCGCCGGCGGCATGCATCCGGAAACGATTGCGACCCTTGGCAAGGTGGAGCTCGGCGGCGTCACGTTCACCAACGTGCCGACGCTCTTCCCACCGGACACGGTCTCGATCGTCAACTCCGACGTCATATCCGGCAACGCGGGGCTCCCGATCCTCAGCCGCTTTCGTCTCTTGATCGATTACCCGCACGACCGGATCTGGATGACGCCTCAGCCGCAGCCGAACGCACCCTTCGCGAAGGACCGCTGGGGACTCCTCATGCTGCCCAAGGACGGCGTCTTCGAGGTCGGATTCGTTTCACCCGGCAGCCCGGCCGACAAGGCCGGTCTGAAACCCGGCGACCGCATCCGCTCGGTCAACCACAAGCCGCCCTCAGCCTGGCCCTACGACGCCCTGACAAAACTGGGCGAGGGCGCCGCGGGCACGCAGGTGGAGCTGACGATGGCGGACGGAAAGGTCCGCCGGCTGACGCTCAATGACTATTTCTGAAGCCCATCGAGGTCGATGACGCGCTCTTGCGAGCCCCTCAGTCGCACTCGGCTTGTGGCGCGGTGCGCCAGGCGTCCCAGATCGCGGCCAGCGGCTCGTAGGGTTCCGGGCGCGCGGTGCGAAGATCGGTGACGGCGTTGAAGGCGACGCCGAACATCGGGGCGTGGTTCCAGATCACGTGGGCGCGAAACACCAGGCCCTCGCGGAGTAAGAGCACGGGGACCAGACCTCGCAGGATGGCCGGCGGCGCGACCAGCAGGCGCGCCCCTCGCTCGCTCATGTCGCGGAACGTCACCTCGATGATCCGACCGTCGTCGACGAGGGCACGCCCGGCCAGGAACACCCTGCGCCGCGGGCCTTGCCGCCGCTCCACCGCGGCTGCATCGCCGTCGAAGACGGACGGACTGACAGAAATGTTCATGGGGTTCCGCCGGCGCCGAAAGTCCCCCACGCTCGACTGTGTTGGCTAGCAAGGGGTTAACGCCCGCCGGGGGGCGCGACCCCTAGTTCGAGGTCATTTTCCGCGCCAGCAGCTTGATCACCTCGTCCGGGGCCTGCTCGGCCAGCCAGGTCATTTCCTCGAAGCTGTAGAGCTCGGAGACGATCGCCTGGGCGAGCGCGCAGTTGTGGGTCAGGAAGTGCTTGGTCAGGTCGAACGCCATCTGGTTGCGCGTCGCGCCCAGCGTGCCTTTCGCCCGCTTGTAGACATAGCGGCCGAGCGAATAGGCGCTGGTCAGCGCCGAGCCGGCGATCGGCACGGCGCCGACGGCCTTGCGCGCCGACTTCTCCTGCTTCTGCAGGATCAGATAGGGCAGCACGTCATCGACGATGTGCTGGTGTTCGCGCCGGTTGGCCATGAACATCAGCCCCGAGCACTCGAACCCGCCCTCGCGCTGCTGGATCTTCTCCAGCACGGCGGCGTGCTGGCTGGATTTGTAGGCCGACAGCGCCGAGAAGCCGCAGGTGGCGACCGTGATCGCCGCCCCGGTCACCACCAGCCCGATGCCGGTGGCCGAGGCCGCCGCCGCGCCGGTGGCCAGCGCGAAGGCGCTGACGCCGGCATAGTGCTGCAGCGCGTTCACCCCCGCGCCGCCCGCCGCCATCGACCCCTTGCCGATCTTCTTGGCGGTGATCCAGTGGTTCGAAATGCTCTCGCCGTCGGCCATCGCGAACGAACCCCCTTACGCCCTGACCATCGCAGTTGATCACGGCCGGGTTTCGGTGAACAGGCGCTTCGGGCGCCGCGCGAATCCCCGGCCGCGCCTTGTCGCCGAACGGGGTTTCGGGCGCCCGGCCGGGTCGTTCGCCGCCGTCGAAGCGCTGGGCGCGCCAAGTCCCGCTTCATCGCCGGGTCCCGATGCGCCCAGTTGTCACGAGATATTAAATGGCCGGCCTCAAGATGCCGTCCGGCCAAGGGAACATCTCGATGGATGGCAATTTCACCGACGACGCCGAAGAACTCGGCCTGGGTGGCAGTATCGGCATCCTCTCAATGTTCACCAACGTCTTCACCAGTCCTTCTGTCAGGACAATCGGAGTCTGGGGACTGGCGGCGTATATTTTTCAGGCCGTGATTTGCACGACTCTCGGCATCGGCTGGACTTCAGGTTACACGGCGATGCAGAAATCGAGCAACGCCGGCGGCGACCTCGCCCCCCGGCTCACGTTGGGCTCGTCCTATCTGCGCCTCCAGGCGGGCCAGGCGGTTTCGGTTCGGTATGCGATGACCGTGCGCAGCGGATGCGTGACCATCGCGCTCCTGCAAGTTCCGTCGTTCCGGCAAGTCGAAGGCAGTCTAACCGAGTTCCCCGCGGCCGCCGCGTCCAGCCGCGGCACGCTGACATTGGTCGCACCAAGCACCGGTTGGTATAAAGTCGATGTCGCCGATCTACACCAAACCTGCGAACACTATCAGTCATTCATCTCGACGAACTCACCGATGATCACGTACCGACCTGACGCGACCTATTCGGTTTCTTGGACAGATCTCGCTATCTGAGGCCCGCGCCCCCCGCCCGGGCCACCGCGTCCGCGCCGGCCGGCAGGCGCATGGGGCAGGCGGGGTCGGTGGCGGCGCGCCAGACGGCTTCGGAGACGTCGCGGGCGTAGGTGACGTCGCCGCCGGCGCCGAAGCGGGCGAACATCTGCGCCGCCAGCGCCTGGTAGGGTTCGGGGATGTTCACGCCCATCCGGCCGCGCGCATTGTCGCCGAACGGCGTCTCGGGCGAGCGGCCGGGGATGACGATGCGCACGCGCACGCCCAGCGGCTCGAGCTCGATCGCCACGGACTCGCTGAAGGCGTTCACCGCCGCCTTGCTGGCCGTGTAGATCGACATCAGGGGGAGCGGCTGGAAGGTCACGCCGGAGGTGACGTTGACGATCACGCCCGAGCCCTGTTCGCGGAATCGCGGCAGCACCGCCTGGGTCATGGCGATGAGGCCGAGCAGGTTGGTCTCGAAGAGCTCGCGGATCTTGTCCATCGAGACGCCTT
>DATGFU010000355.1:0-5579 GCA_035308865.1 Allostellaceae bacterium
GCCGCCAGCTGCTCGGTCAGCGGATGGTTGGGCGAGAGCGCGATGAAGCTGGCGCCGAAGAGCGTGTCCGGCCTTGTGGTGAAGACTTCCAGCTGCTCATGGTCGAAGCCGGCGCCGACCAGGTCGAAGAAGACGCGCGCACCCTCGGACCGGCCGATCCAGTTGGCCTGCATCAGCCGCACGCGCTCGGGCCAGCGGTCGAGCGTGTCCAGCCCGGCCAGCAGCTCGTCGGCGAACTCGGTGATCTTGAGGTTCCACTGGGCGAGCAGCCGCCGCTCGACCGGCGCGCCCGAGCGCCAGCCCAGCCCGTCGACCACCTGCTCGTTGGCCAGCACCGTGTTCTCGACAGGGTCCCAGTTGACCCAGGATTCCTTGCGGTAGGCGAGGCCGGCCTTCAGAAAATCCAGGAACATCTTCTGTTCGTGCCGATAGTATTCCGGATGACAGGTCGCGATTTCGCGGTCCCAGTCATAGGCGAGGCCGATCAGCTGCAGCTGCTCGCGCATCGTCGCGATGTTCTGGTAGGTCCAGGTCGCCGGGTGGATGCCGGACTCGATCGCCGCGTTCTCGGCCGGCAGGCCGAACGCGTCCCAGCCCATGGGATGGAGCACGTTGAAGCCGCGCGCCCGCCGGTAGCGCGCGGTGACGTCGCCCATCGTGTAGTTGCGGACATGCCCGACATGGAGCTTCCCCGACGGATAGGGAAACATCTCGAGCACGTAGTATTTCGGCCGCGCCGGATCGGTCACGGCAGCGAACGAGCGCCGCTCGCGCCAGACGCGCTGCCAGCGCGGCTCCGCCTCGCGGAAATTGTACCGTTCGGTCATGGCCGCACCGGTCCCGGGCCCTGCCGGCCCGCCGCTACTTCGGCTGGACGTTGGCGATCCGCAGCTGGCGTGCGCGCGTCAGGATCGAGTTCTCGAAATCGGTCGCCGTCTTGGCGTCGACCGGCGAGTCGATCCAGTGCCCGTCCTGGGCCTGGGTCTGGCGGAACACGGTGGCCCTGATGCCGTCGGAGCGGAGCTGGCGGTCGAGGATGAAGACGTTCACCTTGAACCGCTCGTTGGGGCTCTCCGGCGGCGAGTACCAGTCGGTGATGATGACGCCACCGAACGGATCGGCCGAGGCGACCGGCATGAACGAGATCGTGTCGAGGGCGGCGCGCCACAGATAGGTGTTGACGCCGAGCTGTCCCGGATCGGCCTGGCTCGGCGGCTGGTCGCTCGACCCGAAGACGCCGGACATGAAGCCGGAATCCGATTGCGGCACGCCCGCTGCCGGGGGTCCCGGCACATTGGCGGCTTCGCTCGGCGTGTTGCTGTCGCGGCAGGCGGTGATCAGGGTCAGCCCCGCGACGGCACAGGCGAGAAGAGCGGGGCTGAAACGGTCGGACTTCGGCATGGACATCCTCTGTGGCCCGCGCGGCCACGCAACCGGCCGCACGGAAGCGCGGTTCCTAGCATGTCCGCGGTCGCCGTCAAAGCCGGTTCGAAGCGGCGAGCGCCACGGTATATAAGGAAGCGTTGCCAGGCTGCAGGATCATGGACACGCCCGACCCGCCCTGTGAACCCCAAGGCCCCTCACGCGGAACGAAGGCGTGGCGGGCCCGCCGCGACGCCGTCCAACGCGCCGCCGAATCGGACCAGGAGCGTGCTGCCGAGGACCGGGCGGAGCGCGACCGCGAGGCCGAGCGCGATTACGACAATCCCATGGGCGTGTGGATCGGTCTCGGAGTGATCGTCCTGCTGCTGTTGGGCAGCCTCTTCATCATCGACGAGATGGGCTGCAACGCCCTGTTCTCGGACCGCGGGCTGTCGCGCAGCGGCGACTGCAAGTGAGCGCCTTGCCACCGGCCGGCGAGGCGCCCCACCATGGCCTCGGCGGGTCCGGGACGGGAGCGAGGCCATGGGTCGGTACGTATTGCTGGCGGCGATTTGGTTGTGCGGCGCGTCGTCGGCCCTGGCGGACGAAGCGTGGAAGGCGAGCCTGGACGAGGGCGATTTCGCGGTCGCCCACTTTGCCTTCCGGTCGGGCGAGACGCTGCCCGAGCTGAAGCTCCACTACGCGACGCTGGGCACGCCGAAGCGCGACGCGGCGGGACACGTCACCAACGCCGTGCTGGTCCTGCACGGCACCGGCGGCTCGGGCGAGCAGTTCTTCCGCCCGCAATTCGCCGACGTGCTCTACGGGCCGGGCCAGCCCCTCGACGTGACGCGCTGGTACGTCATCCTCCCCGACGGGATCGGCCATGGTAAATCCTCGAAACCGAGCGACGGGCTCCACGCCAAGTTTCCCCATTACGACTACGACGACATGGTGGCGGCCCAATACCGGCTCGTCACGGAGGGTCTCAAGGTCGACCACCTGCGCCTGGTCATGGGGACTTCGATGGGCTGCATGCATGCCTTCGTCTGGGGCGAGACCTATCCCGGCGCGATGGACGCCCTGATGCCGCTGGCCTGCCTCACGGTCCAGCTCGCCGGCCGCAACCGCCTGTGGCGGCAGATGGTGATGGACGCCATAACCGATGACCCGGCATGGCAAGGCGGCGAGTACAAGGCAGAGCCGACGGCAGCGCTGCGGACCGCCGCCGACCTCCTGATCATCGCCGGCAGCGCGCCCAAGGTGATGCAGAAGCAGCTGCCGACGCGCGACGCCGCCGACAGGTATCTGACCGAGACCCGGGCGCACATGCTGGCCGATCTCGACGCCAACGACCTGCTCTACCAGGTCGCCGCCTCGCGGAATTACGACCCCTCGCCCAAGCTCGGGACGATCAAGGCGCCGGTCATGTGGGTCAACTCGGCCGACGATTTCATCAACCCGCCCGAACTCGGCATCGCCGAGGAGGAGGTGAAGAAGATCCCGCACGGCACCTTCGTGCTCCTGCCGATCAGCGACACCACCCATGGCCACGGCACGCACACCTGGGCGGTGAACTGGCAGGACAGACTGGTGCAGGTGCTGAAGGAGAGTGGGGCGGTGGGACGCTGAAGCCCTTCAATTCTGACCAGAACGCTATATTCTGGTTAGGTAGGACAGAAAGGTCATACCCCATGGCGACGTGGCAGGTGCAGGACGCGAAGACCCGGTTCAGCGAGGTGATCGAGCGCGCCCGGACGGAAGGGCCGCAGACGATCACGCGCCACGGCGCCGAGCGCGCGGTCATCCTCTCGATCGAGGACTATCGCGCGCTGGCGGCGCATAAGCCGGACTTCAAGGCACATCTGCTCGGCGGCCCAAAGGTTGATGATTTCGCGATCGAGCGGAACGGTGATACCGGGCGGATCATCGAGCTTTGACCGTTGCGACGGGCTATCTCCTTGACACCAACGTCATCTCGGAAACACGAAGGAGCCGGGCTGACGGCGGTGTGATGGACTTCCTCTCGGCGGCTGACGCCGCGGGCCTGTTTTTGAGCGTTTTGACCTTGGGAGAATTGCGCAAGGGAGTCGTTGCAAAGCGGCGGACCGATCCGGCTGCCGCGGACCGGCTTGGCTCGTGGGTGGACAGCATCGAGACGACGTTCTCGGACCGCGTTCTTTCCATCGATGCCGCCGCGGCGAGGCGCTGGGGCGAACTATCGGCCGGCCGAAGCCTTCCCGTGATCGACACGTTGATCGCGGCCACGGCGCTCCGCTATGGCCTTACGCTGGTGACGCGCAACACGCGCGACTTCGAGTCGATCGGCGTGCCGCTCGTCGATCCTTGGCGAGTCCCATGAGATTGTTTTCCGGAGGCAGTACGCGATGTCATTCCAAGAGCGTCGAGTTGAGCTTTATCTCGACACGATATGGGCAATTGCCGCGTCGCGATATGTGAAGCAATTTGTCATTGGATACACTGCCCGTCAAATCTGGCGGCGATATTCCGAGTATAGAGCTGCCGGTTAGACCTTCGCCTTTGTCATGTGATCCTTGACAGGCTGGCCGATGATCTCGCGCACCGCCTGACCTGTGAACTCGGCGGCGGTTCCCTCCTCATGGAGGAAATCGTCAAACGCGGAGCCGATATGCGGATTTCTACTCTGTCGACGCTCGGATAATGTGTATCCGCCATCCGGAGCCTCGGGCGAGTCCCCCTCCCCCTGACCCCCTCCCGCGAGGGGAGGGGGAGAAACGGGGCCGCTTCGTTCCCCCTCCCCTCGCGGGAGGGGGTCAGGGGGAGGGGGCGGAACCGGTCTGCCCGCGCCCATCTTGACGGCTGTGGGTCTCACCCTCACGTTTCGCCGCTCTCGTTCACCCGACTCGCACCAGCGCGTGCCGCTTGCGGCCGGCAGAGAGCTTGATCGCGCCGTGGGCGTCGAGGTCGTCGGATTTCACGATCCGCTGCTCGCTGTCGACAGGCTTGTCGTTCAACCGGGCGCCGCCGCCCTTGATCAGGCGCTTGGCCTCGCCGTTGGAGGCGGCGAGGCCGGCGCGAACGAAAAGCTCGGCGACCGGAACGCCTTGGGCGAGTTCTGCGGCGGCGATCTCGATCGTCGGCAGCGCCTCGCCAGAGCCGCCTTCCTCGAAGACGCGCCGGGCGGTCTCCGCCGCCTCCTCGGCGGCCGCGCGGCCGCGGCACAACGCGGTCACCTCGGTCGCGAGCACCTTCTTCGCCTCGTTGATCTCGGCGCCGCCGAGCGCCTCCAGCCGGGCGACCTGGTCGAGCGGCAGGTCGGTAAAGAGCCGGAGGAAACGGCCGACATCGCCGTCCTCGGTATTGCGCCAGTACTGCCAGAACTCGAAATGCGGCAGACGCTCCTCGTTGAGCCAGACGGCGCCGGCCGCGGTCTTGCCCATCTTGGCGCCCGAGCTGGTGGTGATCAGCGGCGAGGTGAAGCCGAAGGCCTCGCGCCCGTCGACCCGGCGGTTGAGCTCGACGCCGTTGACTATGTTGCCCCACTGGTCCGAGCCGCCGAGCTGCAGCCGGCAGTCGGCACGTCGTGCCAGTTCCAGGAAGTCGTAGGCCTGGAGAATCATGTAGTTGAACTCGAGGAAGGTCAACGGCTGCTCGCGCTCCAGCCGGAGCTTGACGCTGTCGAACGTCAGCATGCGGTTCAGCGTGAAATGCTGCCCGTAATCGCGCAGGAACGGGATGTAGGCGAGCCCGTCCAGCCAGTCCGCATTGTTCATCATCACCGCATCTGACGGGCCGTCGCCGAAGGTCAGGTACCGGTCGAAGATCCGGCGGATGCCGGCGATATTGCGGGCGATATCCTCGTCGGAGAGGAGCTTGCGGCTCTCGTCCTTGCCCGACGGATCGCCGATCTTGGTGGTGCCGCCGCCGAGCAGCACGAGCGGCCGGTGCCCGGCAAGCTGCATCCGGCGGAGCAGCATGATCTGCACGAGGCTGCCGACATGCAGCGAATCCCCGGTGGCGTCGAAGCCGATATAGCCGGTCACCGGCCCCGCAAGCGCCAGCTTGTCCAGTCCTTCGAGGTCGGTACACTGGTGCATGAAGCCGCGATCGACGAGCGATCGGAGCAGAAGCGAACGGTGTTCGGTCATGGGGATGGCTCTAGCATGATGGCGGGGGCTACAGAAAGAGAGCCCGCGGATGGACCCCCACCCAACCCTCCCCCGCAAGCGGGAGAG
>DATGFU010000356.1:0-2427 GCA_035308865.1 Allostellaceae bacterium
CGTCACCTGGATGAAGCGACCCGCCCCGTCGGCCTCCTCCACCATCTCGCCCTCGGCCGAATCGACGTATTCGGTGACGACGATCCCCGCCTCGGACGCCAGGTGCAGGTACCAGAGCTTGTGACAGGCCGAGACGGACGCGACGAGCAGCTCCTCGGGATTCCAGCGTGCCGGGTCGCCGCGGAAAGCCGGGTCCGAGGATCCGGGAATGGCGGGCTTGCCCGGCGCCTCGATCTCGTGGGCCCGCGCATAGCCGCGATAGGACGCGGTGCCGGTCCCGAGATTGCCGGTCCAGCGGACGGTCGTGCGGTAGCGGTGCTGCCGGGTCACGGAAACGATGATTACTCCGCCGGCGTCGCCAGCGCCACCGTGCGCCGTTGCGGCCACCGCAGGCGTTCGGCCAGCGCGCCCAGCGCCAGGTGAATGACCGGGGTCGAGTAGAGCGTCAGCACCTGCGACAGCATCAGCCCGCCGACGATGGCGATGCCGAGCGGGTGACGCAGCTCGGCGCCGGCGCCGCCGCCGAGCGCCAGCGGCAGCGCGCCGAAGAGGGCGGCCACGGTCGTCATCATGATCGGGCGGAAACGCACGAGGCAGGCTTCGCGGATGGCTTCCAGCGGTGCCAGGCCCTCGCGCTCCGCCTTGACCGCGAAATCGACCATCATGATGGCGTTCTTCTTCACGATGCCGATCAGCAGCAGGATGCCGATCAGCCCCATCACGTCGAGCGGCTGGCCGGTGACCATCAGGGCCAGCAGCGCGCCGACGCCGGCCGAGGGCAGCGACGAGATGATGGTCAGCGGGTGGCGGAAGCTCTCGTAGAGGATCCCCAGCACGATGTAGACGACCAGCGTCGCCGCCGCGATCAGCCAGGGCTCGGACGCCAGCGATTCCTCGAAATCGCGCGCCGTGCCCTCGAACGAGGTCTGCAGCCCCACCGGCTTGCCGAGCTCGCGCTCCATCGCGTGGATGCGCTCGACCGCCTCGCCGAGCGAGACCCCGCGCGCGAGGTTGAAGCTGATGCGCTCGACCGGGAACTGGCCGTGATGGGCGACCTGCACGTCGGCGGTCGCGGTCAGCACATGGGCGAAGGCGCCGAGCGGCACCTGCCTGCCGTCGCGCGAGGCGACATGGATCAGGCTCAGCGATTCGGCGTTGACCTGGAACTTCGGATCGACGGCGAGGATGGCGTAGTACTGGCTGACATCGGTGAAGATCTCCGCCACCCGCCGCGCCCCGTAGGCATCGTAGAGCGTGTCGTCGACCGCCTGGCTGTCGACGCCGAGCCGGGCCGCGAGCTCGCGATCGACCACCACGCGCGCGCTCGGCACCCCGGCCTCCTGCTCGCGCGAGACGTCGATGAGGCCCGGAATCTGCTTCATCCGCTGCTCGATCACCGGCAGCCAGGTCTTGAGCTCCGCCCGGTCCGCGTCGATGAGCTGATAGAGGTACTCGCTGCGGCCGAAATCCGTGCCGGTGACGATCTCGGGCTCCGGCTGCATGAAGAGCTGCATCCCCGGCACCGCGGCCGAGGTCTTGCGCAGCCGCGCCATCACCGCGCGCGCATCGTTCGTCCGCTGGTCGCGCGGCTTGAGATTGATGACGAAGAGCCCGGTATTCTCGCCGCCATCGGCGCCGACATAGGAGGTGACCGAATAGATGTCCGGATCGCTGCGGATGAGCGCCGCGATCCGCGTGACGTACCCCTGTGTGGTCTTGAACGGCGTGTCGGCGGAGGCCTGCCCGAACCCGTAGATCCGCCCGACATCCTGCGGCGGGAAGAAGCCCTTGGGGATGACGATGTAGAGCGCGATGGTCAGGGCCAGCGTCATGGCAAAGCCGGCGAGCGTCGTCTTCTGGTGGCGGAGCACCCAGTCGAGGCTCCAGCGGTAGAAGCCGATCAGCCGTTCATAGGCACGTTCTGCCAAGGCCGTGACGCGGCCAGGCCGGGCTTCCACCATGTCGGGCGACCGCGCCCGCATCAGCCTTCCGCACAGCATCGGCGACAGGGTCAGCGAGACCATGGCGGAGGCGAGGATCGCGACCGACACGGTGATGCCGAACTCGCGGAACAGGCGGCCCACGATGCCGCCCATGAAGAAGACCGGGATGAACACCGCGACCAGCGAGACGGTGATCGAGACGATGGTGAAGGCGACCTGCCCGCCGCCCTCGATCGCGGCCTCGACAGGCTTCTTACCCATTTCGATGTGGCGGACGATGTTCTCGACCACGACGATCGCGTCGTCGACCACGAACCCGACCGAGATGGTCAGCGCCATCAGGCTGAGATTGTCGAGCGTGAAGCCGCAGAGCGCCATCGCGGCGAAGGTCGCCAGCAATGACAGCGGGATGGTGATCGACGGGATCACCGTCGCCCACAGGCTCCTGAGGAACAGGAAGATCACCAGGATGACGAGCCCGATC
>DATGFU010000357.1:0-2161 GCA_035308865.1 Allostellaceae bacterium
CCAGCATTACGGGGCGCTCGTTCCCGCCGCCGAGGCGCTCGAAGAGGAGTTCCCGCTCGCCGCCACGATCCTCTATCGGGCGCTGCTCGATGACATCCTCGCGCGCGCCAAGTCGCCCGCCTATGCCCACGGCGCGAGGTACCTCGCCCGGCTCCGCGAGCTGTCCGATCGCATCTCGGGCGAGCCGGGGCTCACGAGCCATCCCGACTACGTCATCGGGCTCAGGAAGAAGCATGGCCGGAAGCTCGGATTCTGGTCGATCGCCGACGGGAAGCGCGGGACTTAAGGTATTGCCGTCCTGAGTCCCGAGTGCGATGAAACAAGAAGCGATCGCCGGCCGTGCTCGAGCTCGAGAGAACCTGAGGGTTGCAGTCTATGGATCAGAACAACGATGCGTCGCTCGAGCTGGTGGCGGAGATCGTCGCCGCCTACGTCGGCAACAACGCTCTCGCGGCTGCCGATCTCGGCGGCCTGATCAGCTCCGTGCACGCCGCTATCTCCGGCTTGGGCGCCGCTCCCGCCGAACCTGCGCCCGAGGCGCCGAAGCCGGCGGTCCCGGTCCGGCGCTCGATCCACCCAGACCACATCGTCTGCCTCGAGGACGGGAAGCAGATGAAGATGCTGAAGCGACATCTCAGCACCGATCACGACCTGACGCCGGCCGCCTATCGCGCGAAGTGGAAATTGCCCGACGACTACCCGATGGTGGCGCCGAACTACGCCGCCACGCGGTCCGCATTGGCGAAGACGATCGGATTGGGTCGGCGGGCGGCTCCGGTCCCGGTCGCGCCGCCTCCGGAAGTGAAGCCGCCGGCGAAGCGCACGCGGCGTTCGCCTCAGAAAGCCTCGCCGCCAGCGAAGTAGTGGCCCAGGGGCACGACGCCCCGCGCGGAGAGCGCGCGCCCGACTACTGCACGCCCGAGCGGTGCCCATAGCCGAAGGCTACGTTTCCACGGGCAATAGGTTGTCCGGATGGAACCGGATCGCGCCCCCGGAGACATCCATCCTCACCGTGACATGCTTCCTGCCGATCGCCTCCACGCGCCCGAAGCGATCGCCACGCATCCAGGTGTCGGTCGCGGGGTGCGCCTGCACCCGCTGACCGACCTCGAACTCCGGGGTCGTTCCCATATCGACATCCTCGCCAGGAGTGGAGATGGAAGGGGCCTGCGCCGAACGACTGCCCTTCCCGCAAACGGAACGAGCCGCCAAATGGCGGCTCGCCCAAGACCGGTTCCGGCCCAGGTTCCGGGGAGCCGGGTAGACCTAAGTGGCACTACCGGGGTGGGGGGCCGTCCGCCGGCAGCTCGTGGCCGCAAAAACGACAGACGATGGCGGCGGCCTTGATCGTCTCGGCGCAGCGAGGGCAGGTCTTGGTCTGGTAGGCGGACTGCCGCTCCCCGCCCTCGATCATCGGGCCGATGAGCCCGAAGCCGTAATGCGGGAACCGCATCAGGAGCCCGCCGAGCGCCACCACGAGCGCGCCCATCCCAGCCGTCCAGAGGCCGGCGCCGGCGGCGGCAGCCGACGTAGCGCCCCAAGCCGTGACGAGGGACGAGGTTTCCGCATCGAAGATGACCCACGCCACAAAGAGCACACCGGCTCCGATCGCCAGGTGCGCGGACGATTTCGAGCCGACCTTCCAGAACCGGATGGCCGAGACGATCGAGGCGACCGAGCAGAGCAGGTAGAGCGGGTGGTGCTCGACCAGGAGGTTATTCCTGATCAGGCCGTTGCTGTAGAGGTCGGGATCGGAGAGGTTAGGCAGGAACATCGAGACCAGGACCAGTGCGCCGCCGAGCAGCGCGATCGCCGGCGGCGCCATGTGGAGCGGCAGCGTCCGCTCCCCGCGCCGGAGCGCGGCCCGCTCGGCCTCGTTGGGACGGACCTCGTTCGCGAGCCGCGCCCATAGGTCTTTGACGGTCCCGTGCTTCGGGGAGCCCGTTTGGTTCTCTGGGGTCATGAAGTTCTCCTGTTGTGATGCGCTGGGTGAAGAGGTGCCGCGCTCTTCTGGTGCGTGCGGGCTTGGAACGGCGGGTTAGTTGACCGACGAGGCGACCGGCGCAGGCGCGGTGGCACCGGCCGGGCGCCGGCGACGCGGCTCAGAGGGCGAAGATCGCGGCGATGATGAGGACGAGCCAGCCGAGGAGCCCGAGGCGTC